>JAGPVI010000017.1 GCA_018067115.1 Bizionia sp.
GCCGACTGTCCATCGACAGCACCACCAGCACCGCGACTAAATGCTACAGTTAAATCGTTCGTGTTTCCAGAATTGATACCTTTTGTAATCATAACCCCAGAATAATCGACATCGACACTAGGAATAATTAAAATAGAAGGGAACACGTTTTCGGGATTCGATAAATACTTCTGTCTCCATTTAAAACTACGTTCGGTATAAGCTGAAGCCCAAACTTGTTTAATACCTTTTAAAATAGCATCTTCAGAGAGAATATTAAATAAAGTTAAGTTTAACCCGGCTCCTGTAAATTCCTTAAGATCTTCCATATTGGTATCACTTCTTAAAAAAACAGGGACATTACCAATACTTCCTTTAAAAGCCTCTTTAAAATTAGCTTTTAAATCTTTTTCGAAAGTATCGCTTAGCGGCATTTTAATAATAGCTTTATGTAATTTGCTTAAGTTTTCTAATTGAAAAGCTTCAACCACATCTTCATCTCTATTTTCTGCTCGCATAGCTTCTGCCTTGTTAAACGTCTCGTTTAAATACGACCAATAACTTTTATTTTCGCCTGGCATTTGCTGATCCATATGAGATCTAAATACCCCAAACGGAATCACTAAACCTTCCACAACTTGTGCTGGGAATAAGTGTTTTAATTCTCCTAAATTAGCTGCTTTTGGGCCACAAAGTCTCCCCGAATTAACAGCTCTAACATTACGCATATTCAATACTTCATTAGTATCTAACTTAATATTTTCGACAGGTACTGCTATTCTGTTTTTAGTATTTTCTTTTTGAGAAAATAGTGCTTTTTCTTCCGATGTCATATCATCCTCAGATTTTAATATAACGTGCCCTTGATTGGAAACCGCATAAAATACTTTTTTGCCATCGTATGCTTTTAGGTCTTTCAAATTTTCGTACGATAATGCCGCATTCGGTATTCCTAAGTTTCTAGCTAGTAACTGCACGTGAGATACCAAATTACCTTCAGAAACCGTCATAATTCCAGCTACAGGTTTTAAGTCGGATGGTGGTTTTTCAAATATATATATGTTATTAGAGTTTACATTTATGTTTTCAGGGTCACCATCAATGACTACGAGTTTACCAAAAGCATATCCCGGATTTAGACCACGTATTGCGGTTTGATTTTTAAGGTCTAAAACAGCATTGTTAATATTAGAAACTTTGGCAATTAAAGCTCCTAGTTTACTCACTTCTTCTCCTAAATTTAAAGAAATACTACTGCGTACTCTATCGTCTATAAAACCATATGCAAGCGGCTCGAATTTAGTGTACAAATTCACCTCGTCTTGATAATTAGCTTTCACCATAGTGGTTGTCCACTCTACAATGCTGCGACTCGTACTTAAAACAGTGTTCAGTTGTTTTAAATCGGTGATGTTCCCTAAACTGCTTGTTGTTAATTGAGAGGCGATAGCGTCGTATTCCCATTCTTCAATAAGTCCAGTACCTAAAGTTGTACAAGCTAGTGTGTTAATCTTGTATAGGTTTTCGCTTAAATTAGTCGTTTCCCATTCTTGAGCTTCTTTTAGTAAAGTGTTTTCTAATTGATTAGAAAGATCTAAAATAGCAAGTCTGTTTTTGCTGTATTTAAAATCAGTAATATGCATTCTAATAGTATATAAGACATTAGAAATAGCCGATGTTAATTGGTTTGGTGTAGATTCTTTAGAGTACGCTTTTAGAAAATCTGAAAGACTAATGGTTGCTTCATTTTTTTCGGTAATTTGAGACAAATCATTTTGTAAATCTTTAAAATCGATTGGCGAATAAAAAGTATGCATCGTTTTAACTAAATCTTCAAATGCGTTTATCTTCTCTTCAGAAAAGCCTTCTTTTTTTGTCTTGATGTAATTGTTAACCAACGCAATGTCTGAAGCTTCTGGCTGACCGTGAATTTTAATTCTTATATCCATAAAAGAGGGGTAGTCTTCAGATAGTATTTTAGACTGACTACGCATCAATTGAGCAATATTATCATCGCCGTTATGAGGAATGTCTTTTAAACTCTGACGAATGAGATAGTAATTTTGAATAATAAAATCGTCGTCCTTTAAAATTTGAATAAAGAATTCTTTACCCCAAGTTTCTTCATCTTCAGATTGTATAGCACCACGATAAAATTGTGCTTTACGCAGCACCCAACCATTATCTACGCTACTTAAATATTTACCTATTTGGTATTGCTTTAAGCGACTGTAATTGGCATTGCGGTCTAAAAAGTCTTTTGGTTTTAAGCCCCCTAGAATTTCACCAAAAAACAAATGATTTGTGCGCCTTAGTGTGAGTGCGGACGCTTTAAAGCTCGCGTGTTGTATACCACCACCAATAGCGTCGGGGCACGGGTCTCTAGGCTCTCTTTCGGTACCATCTTCACAAAACCACTTAATTCTATGGTATGGACCACGAGGATCGTTTTTGTAAGACACAATAAGGTCTGACACCGCTTTAGGCGTAAGTTCTTGGGAATAAGTGTATAGTGGGTAACAATTAAAAATGAAAAGTAGTACTACTATTTTAACAGTATTCATAAAAGCATTATAATGGTTAGTATATGTATTTAAAAATACAATATTAAACCATATAATTTTGCTTAGATATTACAAATGCACTAATTATTAACTCTTTCCATAAAAAAAAGAAAAGAATAACATCTCAACAGAATTAGTTTATTCTGTTGAGATGGCAAATTAGTATGTAATATTTATATTATTGAGCTAGAGGTTTTAAATATTTGGCATCTGCATAAAAGGTTCCAAATGGCAATAAAGAGCACAATAAAATTATAAAAAAAGAGGTGTTAT
>JAGPVI010000019.1 GCA_018067115.1 Bizionia sp.
AAGCGTTGGCCTCTCAGTTTCAGGTTCGCGGTGTACCCACTTTTATACTCTTTAGAAACGGAAAGCAAGTCTGGAAACAGTCGGGTTTAATTCAGAAGAAAGAGCTTATTCACGTCATAGAATCGGCATAATGGAATTATCAAAAAGCTATTGGAATACACGTTATAAAACTGAAGATATTGGATGGGACTTAGGCCAAGTCTCTCCACCTTTAAAAGCGTTTTTTGATGGTTTGCCAGAAGATTACAAAGTGAAATCCATTTTAATTCCCGGTGGTGGTAACGCTTACGAAGCCGAATACCTACATCACCTAGGTTTTAAAGAAGTGTATGTTGTAGATGTTTCTGAACGAGCTCTGCAGAATTTTAAAACCCGTGTGCCCAGTTTCCCTGAAGCACACCTTATCCATCAAGATTTTTTCGATTTAGAAGAATACAGGTTCGATCTTATTATAGAGCAAACTTTTTTCTGTGCCCTAAACCCTAAGTTAAGACCGGATTACGCTAAAAAGATGAGCGATTTATTAACGGAAAATGGATCCCTAACAGGGGTGTTATTTCAATTTCCATTAACAGCAACAGGGCCACCTTTTGGTGGTGATGCAACGGAATACCGTTCGTATTTAGAGTCGTATTTTACAGTAGATATATTAGAGCCATGTTATAATTCCATAGAAAGCCGCGCAGGAAAGGAATTATTTTTTAGTGTTTCTAAACACGAGTAACAGCATCACTTCTAAAGATGTTTTAGCTCATAATCTTTATAGTGTACGAATAATCTGAATACTTATATAAAAATAAAAACGCTCACTTGAAAAAGTGAGCGTTTTATGTTTTCAGTCTATATAAAATATAAAACTGTTATGTCTAAGAGTAAGAGATTAGCTATTCAGCATTACCGGCATAACTAGCATTGTTACGTGCTCGCCTTCATCTAAACCATCAATAGGAGTTAAAATCCCCGCTCTGTTTGGCATACTCATTTCTAATTGTACCTCGTCAGAATTTAAATTGTTTAACATTTCGGTTAAGAAACGCGAGTTAAATCCTATTTGCATATCATCACCTTGGTAGTCGCATGTTAAACGCTCTTCTGCCTTGTTGCTATAATCAACATCTTCCGCAGAGATATTTAATTCAGCACCAGCAATTTTTAAACGAATTTGGTGTGTTGTTTTATTCGAGAATATACTCACACGTTTTACAGAACTCAAAAACTGAGAACGGTCTATGCTTAATTTATTCGGATTCTCTTTAGGTATTACCGCTTCGTAATTAGGATATTTCCCATCGATTAAACGACAAACTAATACCGTGTTTTCGAATGTGAATTTTGCATTAGATTCGTTGTACTCGATAGTTACATTCTCATCGCTAGCAGCTAAAATTCCTTTTAATAAGGTTAGCGGTTTTTTAGGCATAATAAATTCTGCCTGTTGAGATGCGCTAACATCTTCACGTGTATATTTTACTAGTTTATGTGCATCGGTTGCTACAAACGTTAAGTTGTCTGTAGAAAACTGAAAGAATACACCGCTCATTACAGGTCTTAAATCGTCGTTACCAGCAGCAAAGATAGTTTTGCTAATAGCAGTCGCTAGAATATCTCCTGCTATAGTTGTAGAGCTAGGGTCTTCTAAAGTAATCGCTTTTGGAAACTCAGCACCATCAGCGTAAGCTAAAGCGTATTTACCGTGGTTAGAGCTAATTTCTACAGTATTATTGTCCTCAATAACAAAAGTAAGCGGCTGCTCTGGAAATGTCTTTAAAGTGTCTAGAAGTAATCGTGCAGGAATAGCAACGCTACCCTCACTATCACTTTCTATATCTAAAACTGAAGACATTGTTGTTTCTAAATCACTAGACGAAACCGTTAATTTTGTGTGGTCGATGTCAAATAAAAAGTTGTCTAAAATAGGTAGGGTGTTCGAGCTGTTAATAACACCACCTAAAACTTGAAGTTGTTTTAGTAAATAGGTACTTGATACTATAAATTTCATTTGATTATTTTATTTTTTAAAGGGTAATTATACTGCTTATCTCTACAGAATATAGTGCTAAAATATAGTCTTTAAACAGAGAACGGTTCCCCTACGATTCGTCATTTAGTTAATATAAATTACTATTACAAATATATTATTTAACATCCTAATACTGAAACAAACTTATTAACACTTTTAAATTATAAAAACGTGTTTTTAAGCACTGTTTTTTACGCCGTTTTCGCGTATTTTCTACGTCTTATATAATAGAATGATAGTCCGAAAACACCTAATAACACTAGTGGTAATAGAATATTTATAAGTTGCCATTTTGTTTTTTCTTCAGCCATTTTTTGCTGATCTAAAAAGGCAACTTTCACTTCTTTAGAACGAATGTTTATAAGTCCGTCGTCGTCCAATAGATAATTTACGGCATTTAATAAGAATTCTTTATTACCATAGGTTTCTTTGGTCCATTTATCGAAACCTAAACTCATAGGGCCATTTCTGTCTATATCGTTCTTAATTACGTCACCATCGGCAATAACAATCATTTTAGTGGGAATACTTTTGTCTTTGTCTTCTGAAAGATTTAGTGGTTTAACCCGATTATGATATACCGAAGTAAACTCGCCTTCTAAAAGTACCGCTAAATTTTGTGGGGCTTTATTAAAGAGCTCAGAGTCGGGTTCTTGTAAGGCAAAAGCTAAACTAATTTCCATTGGTGAGCCTTCTAATCGTGCAGGAGCATCAGACTTAAGAAGAATTGTTTTGGTGATGTTATTTTTTAAAGTATCTATCTGATTGGCAAAATCGAATTTCACTAAATTAATATTGTTAGAAATAGGGTGGTTGCTAGCACTTAATCCTAGTGGGGCATACGGCCAGTTAAACAGCTGTATTCTGGAGCTTTCACTTTCTCCGCTCTCTAAAGCGATACGACCAATATTCTGACTCTTTACACTTGTAAGCAACGGATTAACGCGCACTCCATATTTAAAAAAGAAGTCGGTTAAATTTAGGTCGCGAGGAATAGCCACATTTTTACCTTCAGGGTTAAATAAGCTATCCTTTTCCATAGTGACAGCATCAATAAGCCATAAGCTTTTTCCGCCATG
>JAGPVI010000022.1 GCA_018067115.1 Bizionia sp.
ATTAAAAATAGAAGGAAATACACTTACAGAAGAACAAATAACAGCACTTCTTGAAAACAAAAAAGTTATTGGTCCTAAAAAAGATGTTCTTGAAGTTTTAAATGCTATTAAAATCTATGAAAACTTAGAAGAATACAATCCTTTTAATGAAAGATCCTTTTTAAAAGCACATCAAAACTTAATGGAAGGTCTAATAGAAAATTCTGGAAAATATAGAAATCAAAGTGTCGGAATTGTAAAAGGCTCAAAAGTTGAGCATTTAGCGCCACCTTTTGGAAATGTACCCTACTTAATGAAAGACCTTTTTGAATATTTGAAAAAGTCTGATGAAATTGAATTAATTAAAAGTTGTGTTTTCCATTACGAAATGGAATTTATACATCCATTTTTGGATGGAAATGGAAGAATGGGAAGATTATGGCAAACTTTAATTTTAATGGAAAAATATCCAATCTTTGAGTTTTTACCTTTTGAAACTCTAATTAATAAAGACCAAGAAAAATATTACAAAGCTCTGGCTCAAAGTGATGAATCTGGAAAATCAACTAAGTTTATTGAATATATGCTAAACGTAATTGACATTTCAATAAGTGAATTATTAGATTTTAATAATCGGACGCTAAATGAAAAAGACAGATTAGAATATTATGTTTCATTAAATAAAACTGAATTTAAAAGGAAAGATTATATGGATGTTTTTAAAGATATTTCTTCAGCGACAGCAAGTAGAGATTTAAAGAAAGGATCTGAATTAGGCGTATTCGAAAAAATTGGAGAAAAGAATAAAACAATCTATCGTTTAAAATAACTGGGCACAACAATATCTATAATTCGTTGCTAGTTATGTGTAAGCCAACTCACCTATTTAATTAAGAATTAAAACATAACGCATAAGCCCTTTAGCGAAAAAATTATCCCTTTACGGGTTTACTCAACACTATATAAATAATAACAACTATATTGTACACGCTATTAATTTATATACTACCATAAAACCAAAATTGTTTGTAATATATTTTACTTAAAAGCTTAATAAATAACAACGCTTATACCGCTCTCTAAGCCTTTTATGTGTTTAGTGATAACTGATATAATGGAGTTGTACAGCATTAAACCAACATAATCTATGAAAATAAATAAGGTCGAAATTTCAGAATTTCGTTCGATTGAAAAAGGAGAATTTAACTTAACAAATCTCAACGCGATTGTCGGTCAAAATAATTCTGGAAAATCTGGAATTATGAGAGCATTAAATTCTTTTTTCAACCCTAATTTAGAGCTTAGGTTCTACAATGATGGTGCAAATTTATTTAGTACTTCTTATTCTGTTCCAAGAATTATTATTTCATTTTCTAATATTTCACAAAACTCAATCTTTATAAATTATTTGATAAATGATATAGTAAAGATTAAACAAGAATATAATAAAAAAAGAAAAAAACTTGATTATTCAATTTTTGATGTAAATAAAAAATATAAGGTTATAACAGACGAAGAACTTAAATCGCTTCATACAGAAATTCAATTTGTATTAATCCCATCAGAAAGAGGCTTTATTAATAATTTAGAAAATGAAACAGGAGTTTTAAGAAACCTTTTTGACAAATTTTTCCTTGAAAATTATTCACATAGAGACACACTTACACCTAAAGTAAAAAAAGCCTTTGAATATTTTAAAGACAAAGCACTTAAAAAAGTCTCAAAAGGAATTGAAAGCAAATATTTAGCGAAAAGGTGATTTGAGATAACAATTGACAGTAAATACCCTTTGAGTTATGAATTATTTATTAATGATTTAGCTATTAAAATAAGTGAAGGAGACAGATTTTTTAAACTTGAAGAATGTGGGAGCGGAATACAAAGTTTGGTAGCAATTTCAGTATATAAATATTTAGCTGAATTAAGTCATTCTAATTTTATCATTGGAATCGAAGAACCTGAAATAAATCTTCACCCTCAAGCACAAAAAGAATTGATTTATTCTCTGGTTGAGGAAAGTAACAATAATGATATCCAAATTGTATTTACAACTCATTCAACCGTATTAATAGACCAATTAGAACACTCTGATATAATTTTAATCAGAAAAATAGATTGTGTAAAGAGGAAATTTAAATCTATCATTAAACAGTTAAGTAATACCTTTTGGGACGACTACAATCTTGACAAATTAAAATACAATAAGTTCCATAGATTTAGAAATTCAGACTTCTTTTTTGCAAATCACATTTTAGTTACTGAAAGTCCAGTCGATTCTGAAGTGATTAGAAACCTATTATTAAAGGACAGCATTAACATCGAGAAAAATGGTGTGTCAGTATTAGAACTTGGTGGAATTACGTCCTTAAAGTATGCATTTTATTTAATCAAGGAATTAGCTTTACCTAAAACATTTGTAGTTGATAAAGATTTTTTCTTACCATATTCTAACGGTGAAAAAAGTGCTAGTCGTGATAGTAATGGTTTCTTTAAGTACAAGGATACTTTTAAATCAAACAAACTAATTTCTGAATTGTTACCTATAAAAGCAAAAAGAGATTTAATAGAGAAACACTTTTTTTCTAATCATACAAAATCTTTACAACTAACACCCGATTTTGATTTAATATGTATGAATTATAATTTAGAAATGGACCTTTTATCAACATCAAATGGTAAAAACTTGACATATGAATACTTAAATATTAATGAGTTAAATAGAAATTCAAATTATTTATTTGAAAACAGAGATGAAAGAATTAAGGATTTAGATGTATTACTCAATATTATAAATAATTCTGAAAAAAGGAATTTACCTTATTCAATGAGATATATTATAAAAAGATTTGAAAATTTAAAATAACGCTGTACAACACCGTATATAATTTATTGCTGGCTTTTTGCCTACTTGCGAAAGTCCTCGCGGACTTTCTTTGTCCGTAATTATTTACTAAATTAGTTGCTTGAAACACGCAACAAACCATATACAACAACGTTAGCTGTAATTCGCACCAAACTCTATGATAAAAAAATCATTCTATTACTCTTTAATTATTTTTTGCTTTTTATCCTGCAATAAAATTGAAAGGAAAAATGCTTCTTCTAATAGTCTAAAAGATTCAACATATATATCTGACAATGGTTTTGAAACGAAAAAAGTTGTTGAAAATTTAGAAAATGGTGTTAGAAGAGAAATAGAATATTTAAATATCGATGGCGAAAAATTTATGAATCAATATTGGACAATAAAAGGAAAAGATACTTTAGATATAGGGAACAATTATCATATAAGAATTAACGATTTTCAAATTAAGGATAAAGGCTTACAGGTTGAAATTTTATTAAGGTTATCAGCATATAAGAATTTTTCAAATTTGTATTTTATTTTGCCAAAAGGTGGTGGGTTTTCCAAATTAAATTCAGATTTCTCAAATTATAAAGAAATTGAATATGATACTATTTATAACTTGATATCTTATGAATATCCAAACAATAGTGGTTATAATGAGTACTGGGCTAAAAGATCTGTGGTGTTTGAATTGAATCCTTACGAGAACGATGACATATATCTAAGAGGAATCTTAATCGAACAGAAAGACACTACATTCATTGATAAAAACAACAATAAAATAATTCAACTTGAAAGATATCTATACGTCAATGAAAAAATAAATGAACACCTGAAATCATCAAGGAATTAGAATAACAACAGAAATAGTAAAAGTAAAACTACAGCTAACACCGTATATAATTTATTGCTAGTTCTAGCCTACTTACGAAAATCCTCGCGGATTTTGAACTGCCCCCAAAAAGTTAGACACTATTTGGTGCTTATTTACTAGATTCCGCGCTTGAAACCCGCAACTATTCTTATACAAAACCGTTGTATGTGATTTCAGAATCGCAACAAAACAAATAACTCCCAAAAAAATAAATGAATATTTTCTCTTTTCACCTTGTAAAAATTCCATTTAGAAAAGCGATTAAAGGGTTGTTTTTTAACTTGATAAAAAAGAACACGAAAGGTCTAATTTATTCCGAATATATGACCGCAATGACTTTAGGTTCTCCTATCCTATCTCCTTCTCGCTTTTTGATAAGAGAAATAGCAATCTTCGCTCAATGGGAAAACGAAAAAGACCTTGAAGATTTTTTAGAAAAGGATGAGTTTGGCAAAACACTAAAGAAAGGTTGGCACATTCGCTTAGGCTTTATGAGAGAATGGGGAAATATAAAAGGATATAAAATACCTAAAGAAAAAGAAATATTAGATAATCCAAATTCTTCTGTTGTTGCAGTAACTATTGCTCGCATGAAACCTCTTGCAGTCCCGAGATTCTTAAATTGGGGAAGACCCGTTGAAAAATTAGTTAGAGATCATTCTGGAACATTACTTTCTCTTGCTTCTTTCAAATTTCCGAATACAATTTCAACTTTTTCAATTTGGAAAAATGTAAAAGAAATGGAAAGCATGGTTCACGGCCATAGTAAAATGCCAAAACCTAAAAGACACTTAAATGCAATGAAAGAAAGAGAACGCAAGAACTTTCATTTTGAGTTTACAACTCTTAGATTTAAACCACTCTCAGAATATGGTTCTTGGAAAGGTAATAGTAATTACATTGAGAAAACAGTTGAATAATGGAATTTGCCTCTATAAAACAGAACTTTCAAGATTGGATTACTCAACAATGGGTAATTATTTCAGGTAAAAAAATCAATCCAAAAGAATATGAATGGCTGATAGGTCCATTTGGAAATACAAATGGAATTGGTGAAAAATTTATTAAGCAGTTAGCAGAAAACGAAAATTTAGAAATCTGTAAATCTGAACTAAGTAAAGGGTTAATAAAATCAATTAACCAATTAAAATTACCTTCAACTGAACTTAATAAATTATCAAAAAATGTAATTGACTTTTACGAGAACACGAACAGTTATGAATTTGAATTGAAAACTAAATGGAATTCAATTTTTAAAATTTCCGGCTACCTTCTTAAAATACTTTTTAGTAATAGAATTGAGCAACTGAACATTCCTATGAACAACTGCAAGAATGCTAAAGGAATGAATAGTGATATTATTCACCTAATTGATAAAAAAACGGAGGAAATAAAGCGAACAATCTGGTTAAGAACATTTAAAGAAACGAAACAAGTTGTTTATTCGGGTGTTTATGAAACTTGTACAATTCCAAATGGAACTACCTGTATTAAAGCAATGTTTCCATTACCAAACGGAAATGCGACAGTTATTTTACAACCAAGCGTTGGAAATAATGGTGAATTAACCTTAAAATCAGCAGGAAGAAAAATTGGAGATAGTGGATTTTACTTTTTATTAAAAGATAAAAATGGAAACTTTTGGACAAAATATATTAAGTCCTTTAAAGACAATTTAACCGTGAATTTTGATAACGGAAAAATAACAGCAAATCAAATACTAACATTTTATGGCTTAAAAGTGTTGAGTTTTGAATACGAAATAAAAAAACTACACACTAACAGCCCATAGAACTTATTGCTAATCCTGGTCTATACACCAAAACCAAAAAACTTTTTTTTCAGTTTGTAAATGCCAACTCAACTGTTTAATCCAACAAAAAATAAAAGCATTTCTTCAAATTTAAGAACTACTAGCTTTTACGGGTTTCCTCAACACTACAGTAAAAGTATTATCTATATTGTATTCGTTATTAACTAGTACCCTACTGTAAACGTCTTGGGCAATAAACAACCGCAATAAATATGAAATTAGAAAAAATATTAGACAAACTCGGTTCTATTGAAAAGAATTCTTTTATTAAAATCATCGATACTATAATTACCAAAAGCCCCAAGAACGCTAAGGAAATCGACAAAATTTTAAGTTCAACCGATAAAGGATTAAAATCGGTAGACAACCAAAATATATCCAAAATTTTCAATCTAATCGAAGATGAATTTCAAGAGCACATTAAGTGCGAATTCCAAGAAATAACGTCTCAATTAGATATATTAATTGACATTATAATACGTGACGGGAATTGTATAATGCAACAAGATTGGTTTTCAAGATTATATGAAAAAGAGATAAAAAATTTAAAAACACGAATTAAAGGGCTAAATTCTGATTTCGAAAACGATAAATCCGAGTTAAGCCCATCTAGAAAACGAGATTATAAAATATATAAATCCTGTTTAGAAACAGCGTACAAAAATGATATTGAAAATAACAGAGACGCAAAAATTACTTCGGACGAATTATCTATAATTCTAACACTTTCAAAACAACTTGGTCTTTCTCAAGAAGAAATCAAATTAATAAACTACTCTATATTACCAATTGAGTTAATAAACATTCAAGACGTTATTAAAGGACTCAAAACAATAGGTGTTATCTTTTATTCTAACAAAGAAAACACCATATATGTTGCAGACGAAATAGTTAGAATGCTGCGTAAAGTTAGAGAGAAAGAGGTTGCCGAAAAATTTTATCGCAGAACACTTAAACTATTAAGAGAACCTATTGTTAATCAAATAGCGAGAGAACACAATATGGATAGAAAGTTGTCATACACTGGCAAAATAGAAGAAATCATAAAAGAAGGCGTTTCTTTTACTAACCTACTCTCTAACGACATCTATAAACAAGGATCTACACTAACAGAAAAGAAAAAAACCCTAAATGAACTTTGCGATAAAGGCCTAAATATATCAAACCTAAAAGGCAGCACCTTAGATGATAAAATAAGCAGCCTTATAGAGCATTTTGAAAATGTAGAACGTGATGAAAAAGTTGGCATATCCTTAGATGGTTTCGACAAATTACTAGCAGACCTAAACAAATCATTAGCAACACTTAACAAGAGTATTAGAGAACATTTTGAATTACAAGATGAGTTTGTCTTAAAAGCAGATTTTTTATTAGATTATAATATAAAACCAAGAGATATTTTAGACCTTATTGTTAA
>JAGPVI010000035.1 GCA_018067115.1 Bizionia sp.
CTAAATTAGCGATTGGTTACCATTTAGATGAATTACAAAATCAAATTACAAAATCTACTTCAGCATTATTCGAGCCGACTTTAGATTATGTTATTGTAAAAATACCACGTTGGAACTTCGATAAGTTTGAAGGGTCAGACCGCACACTAGGACTTCAAATGAAATCCGTTGGTGAGGTTATGGGTATTGGACGTTCGTTTCAAGAAGCCTTACATAAAGCGACACAATCGTTAGAAATTAAACGTAATGGTTTGGGTGCCGATGGAAAAGGGTATACAAATTACGATCAAGTTATAGAGAAATTAACGTACGCTAGTTGGGATCGTGTATTCGTAATTTAC
Organism: Bizionia sp.; assembly: GCA_018067115.1. GTDB lineage: Bacteria > Bacteroidota > Bacteroidia > Flavobacteriales > Flavobacteriaceae > Bizionia. The sequence continues at coordinate 342 of JAGPVI010000035.1, forward strand.
GATGCTATCCAAATGGGTATTCCTTTAAGCCGCATCCACGAGATTACTAAAATCGATATGTGGTTCTTAAAGCAATATGAGGAATTGTTTAAATTAGAACAGGAAATTTCTACTTTCAAAATTAATTCTATACAGAAAGATTTATTGCTTGAGGCGAAGCAAAAAGGATATGGAGACCGTCAATTAGCACATATGCTAGGGTGTTTAGAAAGTGAAGTGTATAGTAAACGTGAAGAATTAGGTGTTAACCGTGTGTACAAGTTAGTAGATACATGTGCGGCCGAATTTAAAGCAAAAACGCCGTACTACTATTCTACTTTCGAAAACGATGTAGAATTATCAAATGGAGAACGCTATGCAGATAATGAAAGTGTAGTTTCAGATAAGAAAAAAATTATTGTTTTAGGTTCAGGTCCTAATAGAATTGGACAAGGTATCGAGTTCGATTACTGTTGTGTGCACGGTGTTTTAGCTGCTGCCGAATGTGGTTACGAAACCATAATGATTAACTGTAACCCGGAAACCGTATCTACAGATTTCGATACTGCCGATAAATTATACTTCGAGCCGGTATTCTGGGAGCATATTTACGACATTATAAAACACGAAAAACCAGAAGGTGTAATCGTACAGTTAGGTGGTCAAACCGCTTTAAAATTAGCTGAAAAGTTAGACCGTTACGGTATTAAAATTATAGGAACAACTTACGAATCTTTAGATTTAGCTGAAGACAGAGGAAGTTTCTCTAAATTATTACAAGAAAATAATATTCCTTACCCAGAATTTGATATCGCAGAAACTGCAGAGCAAGCTTTAGCGGTATCAGATAAATTAGATTTCCCAATTTTAGTGAGACCATCTTACGTTTTAGGAGGTCAGGGAATGAAAATTGTAATCAACAAAACGGAGTTAGAAAAGCACGTTGTCGATTTATTAAGAAGTATCCCTGGTAACAAATTACTGTTAGATCACTATTTAGACGGCGCTATTGAAGCGGAAGCTGATGCTATTTGCGATGGTGAAAATGTTTATATTATTGGTATAATGGAACATATAGAACCTTGCGGAATACACTCTGGAGATAGTAATGCTACTTTACCACCGTTTAACTTAGGTAATTTAGTGATGCAACAAATTAAAGATCACACAAAGAAAATTGCTTTAGCTTTAAATACGGTTGGTTTAATAAATATTCAGTTCGCCATTAAAGACGATATTGTTTATATTATTGAAGCTAATCCAAGAGCCTCTAGAACAGTTCCTTTTATTGCGAAAGCTTACGGCGAGCCGTATGTAAATTACGCTACTAAAGTAATGTTGGGTGAGAAAAAAGTAACCGATTTCAATTTCAATCCGCAATTAGAAGGCTATGCTATCAAGCAACCAGTATTCTCTTTTGATAAGTTTCACAATGTGAATAAACAACTAGGACCAGAAATGAAAAGTACAGGAGAAAGCATCTTGTTTATAGACGATTTAAAAGATGATGAGTTTTATAACTTGTACGCAAGACGTAAAATGTACTTGAGTAAATAGATTTAAGAATTCTTAATATTTTAACAGAAACCTCTAATTATTTAGAGGTTTTTGTGTTTTTGGTAATTTTATAATAATAAAATTCGTAAATTTATAAGAATCCCTTAACTTATTTTTTTATGAAAACAAAATTACTATTTGTACTCTTACTTTTTTTCTGCTTTAAAGGTATCGCACAAACCGACACTTATAATTTAAATTGGTTTGTCGGTATAGGCTCTAATGTAGATTTAACTATAGAAACGGGAGACACTGTCATTTGGACTTGGACGAGCCCAAACCATTCAGTAGAAAATGATCCCGCAGGAACTAGTGTAGAAACTTTTAACAGTGGCGTTTTAGCTGCAAATGGATCTACATTTACTTTCACCTTTACAACTTTAGGTAGCAACGATTATTATTGCGGAGTGCACGGCGCAGCAAGTATGTCTGGAACAATAACGGTTGTGGCAGAAGGAACCTTAAGTACCCCTCAATTTAAAACACCAACCTCTTTTTCAATGCATCCTAATCCGGGGCGCTATACTTTAGAAGTCGATTTACCAAGTATCAATAAAGAAGGATTACTTTTTGAAGTATTCGATCTATTAGGAAAACGTATTTATAAACAACGGTTAACTAAATTAAACTCTACAATAGGAGTGACTGAGTGGGATAGTGGTGTGTATTTAATTCGCATAACAGATAAAAACTCTGCCGTATCATTAACCAAGCGCTTTGTTAAAAACTAATACAGTAAGTAGGTTTTAGTAGAAAAGCCTTCACAAAATTTATGTGAAGGCTTTTTTTATTAATCATTTGGTAATTCTATTTGTACTTTATAACCTTCTAAATCTGCTATGTAATTGTCTAATGAAAAATCTTGATGATGAAATTCTATTTTTCTATCCTTCTTCATTTTATTCCTTTTTACAGCATTTAAAAACCGCTTTACTTCGGCTTTATCGTTTATAATTAATCCGGGTACTTGTACAGATTTGCCGTTGTCGTCTTTTGCAACCATTGTAAAATAAGACGAGTTGCAATGTTTTGTTACTCCTGTTTGAATATTTTCTGCTTCCACACGAATACCAACAACCATCGATGTGTTTCCAACAAAATTTACAGAGGCTTTCATCGTTACTAATTCACCAACCTCAATGGGTGCTAAAAAATCTACTGTATCTACAGAAGCCGTAACACAGTACATCTTAGAGTGCTTTGAGGCACAAGCAAAGGCAATTTGATCTAATAAACGCAGAATGTAACCTCCGTGAATTTTTCCGCTAAAATTGGAATGCGATGGTAGCATCAATTCCGAAATACTAATGCGGGATGCGTCTACTGGTCTAAAGGTATTTTCCATTATATAGGTCTTCGTTTATTATTTATTGTAATGTAATTAAAAACTATTCATCATCGTCACTTTCAGCACGGTGTAATAATTTTTCGGGTAATGATTTTTTAGCTTTTGCACCCATCTTTTTTAGTTTTTCGACACTTGTTATAAGATTTCCTCGTCCATCAACTAATTTATTCATAGCGGCAGAATAATCTTTTTTGGCATCGTCTATTTTTTTGCCAACACCAGTTAAATCTTTAACTAATCCATCAAATTTATCGTACAATGCGCCCGCTTGACGTGCTATTTCAACGGCGTTTTGTTGTTGCTTTTCGTTGTTCCACATCGTATCTATAGTGCGTAACGTTGCTAATAATGTCGATGGAGTTACAATAACAATATTACGCTCGAAAGCTTTGTTGTATAACGAATTGTCTTCATTTATAGCAATAGCAAAAGCGGGTTCTATAGGAATAAATAGCAATACAAAATCTGGGGATTCAATATCGTATAAGTCTTGGTAATTTTTATCAGATAATTGTTCAACGTGCCTTTTAATAGAGTTTATGTGAGCTTTTAAAAATGGTGCGCGATCATCGTCGTCTGCATTTACAAAACGCTCATAATCGGTAAGCGATACTTTACTATCTATAATCATACGCTTGCCATCTGGCAAGTGTAAAACGACATCTGGTAGTACACGGGAGCCATCGGCGAGCGTGAAACTTTGTTGTACAAAATATTCGCGATCTTTCTCTAATCCCGATTTTTCAAGCACGCGTTCTAACACTAATTCGCCCCAATTTCCCTGCATTTTACTATCGCCTTTTAAAGCGCGTGTTAGGTTGGTGGCTTCTTTAGTCATTTGTACATTTAAGTCTTTTAAGCTTAGTAGTTGCTCTTTTAAAGCAGAGTGCATACTTATACTTTCCTTTTGGGTATCGTCTACTTTTTTCTCGAAAATTTGAATTTTCTCTTGTAACGGATGTAATATGTTTTTTATATTTTCTTTATTCTGAAGTGTGAATTTTTCCGATTTAGCATCTAGAATTTTGTTTGCTAAATTCTCGAAATCTGTGCGTAATTGTTTTTGGCGTTCCTCTAATTCTTCGTCTCTTTTTAAATTTAATTTTTGAAGATTCTCGTATTCCGAATTTCTTCTTGCTAATTCCGTACTTAAAAAATCTTTTTCTCGACGAATGTCTTCACGCTCAACTTCAATTTTAGAAAGCGTTGTTTTTAATTCAGATAATTGGTTATTAAAAATATGGTTTTGCTTTTCGTTTTCAGTTTTAGAAAATGCTTTAAAATCATTAAACTGTTGTTGTAGGTTATTGTTGCGCTCTTCTAAAGTGCTTTTTTCGCTTTTACTTTTTAGTGTGGTAAATAGCATACCTAAATAACCACCAACAATGGCTGAAATAAGAATGGCGAGAATTAGAATGAGGTTGTCGTTCATTTAATTGGTTGAATTTTATCAAATTTAAAGTGCATACTAAAAAATATTAAATACTAAAGTCTGAAATTTTTTCAGTTCCATAATATAAAGTGCCAGTTTTAGAATTTTTTGGATATGCAAAAAATAGTGTTAGTGTTGTAGATCGTAGTTTTTTTGAATAAAAGTGCATTATCAATAAATCTTGTTCCTTAGTTGTGCCATAGTTAAATGGTATGTCTACATTTTGGATACCATCAAAATTATAATCTAAATAAGTGTCCTTGATTTCTGGGTCATAAAGTTTTTTATTTCTTTTTAGCTTAGGTTTTATTTTAGACACTCTACCAAAAGGGATTAAATTTGTAAATCTTTTGGCTAAAACATCGGTAGGTCTGAATCTTAAGTTGTTTTTATGATCTATTAAGGATATTTTATTTGGATCAAATACACCTTTTTTATCTGTTGACTCTATTTTTATTTTAACAATAATTTTATTTACATTATTTGATTTGTAGTTAGCACTAAATGTTGTTATTGCTTTTATTGTTTTTTTTGCTTTAATAAATTCAATATTAAAACTGTCACTTTGTGAAAAAGAGTGACTGAAAATTGAAAAGAAAATTAAAAAAGTTATATTTAGTTTCATTGTACAAGTATTTTGGAATATAATGCTTTTTTTATGAAATTTTTATTTTAAAATTTAATGTGATTAATTATTTCCTAACCCTAAAACTACCTGTAGTTTCATCAAAAACAATTAAATCATCAGGAAACAAGTTGTTAAATACGCCTTGGGTGATTAAATTACAAGGTTCGTCGCAAACAATGCTATCTGTTTTCATAACGATAAGTCGGTCGCATAACTGAATCGCCAAATCAATTTCGTGAGAAGAAAATAATATGGTTTTACCTGTGTGCTCGACCAATTTTTTTAGCCATTTTAAAATATAGGCTTTATGGTACATATCTAAATGCGTGGTAGGTTCGTCTAGAATAATAAGGTCGGTATCTTGGGCGAGCGCACGAGCAATCATTACTTTTTGCAGCTGTCCGTCGCTTAACTCGTAACATTTTTTATGTTTTAAAGCATCCAAATTAGTATGCGAAATGGCACTGTTTACTGCATTTGTATCGGCTTCGGTGAGTGTTCCCACCCAATTAGTGTAAGGTTGTCGTCCTAAAGCAATAAGCTCGAAAATCGACATGTTTTTAGAGGTAATGGGTTCGGTTAGTACAATACTTAATACTTTTGCCAAGGCTAAATTATCGTAGTCTTGCAAAGGTTTATCGTTTAAAAAAACGTTACCGTTTAACGCCGGTTGCACATTGGTAAGTGTACGTAATAAGGTCGATTTGCCAATACCGTTACCGCCAACCAACCCAATAAGTTCACCTTTTTTTAGAGTTAAATTTATTCCAGAAGCAATGCAGATTTCTGTTTTTTTGGAACGGTACCCTATGCTTAATGCTTTAGTTTTAAGGATTATATTATGGCTATTGCTATTCATATTAAAAGACCATTTTACGTTTTCTAACGAGTAACCAAATAACAACCGGAGCTCCAATTAGAGACGTAATGGCATTAATGGGAAGCGTGTAATCTGTGTTTGGTAATTGTGCTATACTATCGCAAATTAGCATAATAATAGCGCCAGATAAAAAGACTGCAGGAATTAATATTTTATGATTTGCCGTATTAAATACCAGTCTCGTTATATGTGGAATTGCCAAACCAATAAAAGCGATGGGCCCAGCAAAAGCAGTAATAGTACCCGCTAGTAAACTGGTGGCAATAATAATGATTAATCGGCTTTTTTTAAGATCTAACCCTAAACTTTTAGCATAATTTTCTCCTAATAATAAAGTGTTCAATGCTTTAATAGAGGCGATACTAAACACTAAACCAACGGCGTAAATAGAGGCGAAAACACCTAGTTCTTCCCATTGTAAATCGCCTAAGCTACCAAATCCCCAAAAAATATATTGTTGTAATTCTTCGGCCGAACTAAAATAGGAGAGTACACTTACCACTGCCGATGTGATGCTTCCAAACATTAAACCTATAATAAGAATAGCCATTGTATCGCGTACTTTAGACGACACAATTAAAACGGTAAGCAATACCACAAAACTCCCCAAACTGGCCGCAATAACTAAACTCCATTTTGAAATTAATAACGCAGTAAACACCCCGCCAATTACCGATGAGCCCATAATTACTAAAGCCACACCCAAACTAGCGCCAGAAGTGATCCCTAAAACAAAAGGGCCTGCTAAAGGATTCCGAAACAAGGTTTGCATTAACAAGCCAGAAATCCCTAAGCCAGAACCCACCAAAATAGCGGTAATAGCTTTTGGTAATCTGTAATTTTGAATAATATATTCCTTATTGGTGTACGCTGAAGCGTCTGTAAAAAAGCTATTAACAATATCGCTAAAAGGAATGGAAACCGAGCCTAAACTTACATTCACGAAAAACAAAAGTATAACGAGAAGGAGTAAGAGAATGAAGGTAAGCGTATATGTTTTTTGTGGCTTCAAATTTATTTTAATGGCTTAAAAAAGTAAGGTGTATAATCCGGTAATAGTTCTGGGTTACAGATTTTTATAATGTCTTTTAATACCAAATCTGGTCGAGCTGTTCCTAATTCGTAATAGATAACACCACCGGTTTCTCCTGCTGTATTAGCGAATGTGTATATTTTATCGTTTTTAAAAGCATCAAAATTACTATAATGTGCATTACCTTTTTTTAAGGCTTCTTTGCTTAGGTAGTACGATGGGCTTAACCAAATATCTGCAGATTTTGCTTTTTCGTAAACCACTTCGAAATTTAAAGATAAACTGCCTGTGCCTTGAGTATCACTCCATAAATAATTGGTATTGGCATCCTTTAAAAATTGCGCTTCGGTACTTTCTCCCTTTGGTAAATACCAAATGTCTTTATACATAGCGCCACTTAAAATTGTAGGCTTTGTTTTTGAGTATAGGGCTAGTTTTTTGGCGTCGTTATAATCGGTTTCAATACGATTAAAAATAGAATCTGCTTGTTTTTCTTTATTATATAAAGCACCGAAAAATTTAATCCATTCTGCTTTTCCTAAGGGTGATTTCTCTACCCAGTCGCCATTATAAATAACAGGGATATTCGCTTTTCTTATAGTTTCTAACGCTTTGTTTTTACCATCTACACCAAAAGCAACGACTACACTGGGGTTAATATCTAAAACCACTTCGGTATTTAAACCTTCTGTTTTACCTAACTCACGAATGAGGTTCGCGTCGATTCTTGCTCGTGTTTTTTTAGAGGAAATATAATCGGTTCCCGGAAAACCAATCAGCGTTTCTTCTACATTTAAAAGCTCTAAAGCAGGGATGTGTGTGGTAGAAGTTACGACTACATTTTCTATGGGCGTAATTATTATACCGTCGTATTGGTCTTTTAAAAATGTGGTTTTAGCCGCTTCTTCTTTAGAGATTAAAACATAATTGAAACTGTTTTTGGCGGTTGGCCACGGATTTTTTATTTCTAAAATCGAGTGGTTGCTATGTTTTGTAATGGCAAATCCATTCGCATAAGATAACGGCACCGTCGTACTTTTCGTTACAGGAAATTTTGTGTTTTTTTCTGTTTCATTTTTACAAGACCATAATGAAACGCTAACCAATAGTAATACTAGATATTTTTTCAAAGCTTTAGTTTTAATGCTTCAAAAGTAATATTAATTAATCTTTTGCAATAACATAAACTAAAATGTTTACTTTTGCAGCGAATTTTGGTTCGCTATAAAATAGACTCTAAACAGTATTAGAGCTGTCTGTATCGATTAAAAGGGAATTCCGTTAAACTCGGAAGCTGTTCCCGCAACTGTATTCTTAGTTCACGTTTGTGAATGCTTACTATTACACTTCAAGTCACTGGACCTTTTTTCTGGGAAGACAAATAGTAAGACGAAAGCCAGGAGACCTGCCACTATTCATCATCTAAAACGACTTTCGGGAGAAAGGTCTTCAAGATTTATGAAAAATATAATTTGTCTAGTCTTATTTTTAAGCGTTTTCTATGTTGGTTTCTCACAATCACCTCTTGATTCTATCCAATCATTGGATGAAGTTGTGTTGAGTGATGTTAAACTAAAACAGTATGCGCCTGGTTTTAAAATTGAAATCTTAAACGATTCTGTTTTAAAAAATAACTCAAGCTCTTTGACCGGCTTGTTAGCTTTTAATTCTAATATTTATTTCAAGGAAAACGGTTTGGGGATGGTATCATCTCCTTCTTTTAGAGGAACAAATGCCTCGCAAACAGCTGTGATTTGGAATGGAATCCCTATTAACTCTCAACTTAATGGTCAAACCGATTTTAATACTATAAACACAAATAATTACAACGATATCGCTATTAGAAGTGGTGGTGGAAGTGTGCAGTATGGTAGTGGAGCTATTGGCGGGAGTATTCACTTAAATAATACACTAAAATTCAAATCTCATTTCGAGACTACTGTGCGCTTAGGTTACGGTAGTTTCAATACTAAAAACGGTAGTGTGTCTAGCTCTTTTGGTAACGACCGCTGGTCTGCGAATGTGGGTGTTGCTTATTTAGATTCTGAAAATGATTATAAGTATTTAGGCACGTCTAAAAAAAATGTGAATGGCGCATTTAATAATTTGGATTTCAATGTTAATTTGGGATATTTTATTTCAGATAATACTATTTTAAAGCTCTACCAACAGAGTTTTAAAAGTGATCGGGAGTTCTCTGGAACGATAGCTACACCAGGGCAAAGCCTGTATGAAGATGAAAATTATCGCACATTACTAGAATGGTCTCACTTAGCGAAATCTTTTAATTATCAAGTTAAAGTGGCTCATTTACAGGAAAACTTTAAATATTTTGGTACGCAAACGACGTCTAATTATACCTATGGAAAAGTCAATACGTTTATTGTAAATCCGACTTTTAATTTTCGTTTTTCAGAACATATTAAACTAAAAACAAGTGTCGACTATACTAAATATGAAGCTCAAGGTACTAGTTTTGGTTCACCGAGTAGATCTAATGTTT
>JAGPVI010000059.1 GCA_018067115.1 Bizionia sp.
CCATAAGGTTATCTCTAGTATTATATTATTTATTATATAAATAACTTTGTAAGATAATAGTGGCGCTAATTTCGTCTAGCAGTGCTTTATTTTGGCGCTTTTTTTTCTTCATTCCACTATCAATTAAGGTTTGTACTGCCATTTTTGAAGTAAAACGCTCATCGATACGTTTTATTGGAATTTGAGGAAAAAAAGTACGCAATTGACTCACAAAAGGGGCTATTAGAGCTTCACTCTCGCTAGCTTCGTTGTTCATTTGTTTAGGCTCGCCGACTAAAAACAATTCTACATCATTTTTTTTTGTGTAGTCTTTTAAAAAATCAATGAGCTCTTTGGTAGGTACTGTCGTTAATCCAGAAGCGATAATTTGTAAATCGTCGGTAACTGCTAACCCTGTTCGCACTTTTCCATAATCTATTGCTAGAATTTGAGCCATTTTATTTTTTTTATGCAAATTTAAGGTTTATATCCTTATTAGATTAATTATTGTGCCAAATTTAAATGTAGTGGTTATATTTGCGTGAAGGATTGTAGTGGCATCCTTTTTAATTTTAATAAAAATTGAAAAGATATAACGAAAAGCCTGACCTTTAGGGCACGCCCAAAGTATTCACAACGACTTTCAATCCTAATTTATACAGATTTACAAAATTATTTATAATGAAAGATTTACAACAAATTATAGAAAGTGCTTGGGACGACCGTGCATTATTGAACGAGAAACAAACCACAGACGCGATTAGAAAAGTAGTACAATTACTGGACGACGGGGCGTTACGTGTGGCAGAACCAACCGCTTCTGGATGGCAAGTTAACGAATGGGTAAAAAAGGCTGTAGTCTTGTATTTTCCGATACAAAAAATGGAAACTATGGAGGCTGGAATTTTCGAATATCACGATAAAATCCCGTTAAAAAGAGGCTATGCAGAAAAAGGAATTCGTGTGGTACCAAATGCGATTGCGAGACATGGTGCGTACATTTCGGCGGGAACAATTTTAATGCCGAGTTACGTTAATATTGGCGCTTATGTAGACGAAGGGACAATGGTAGATACTTGGGCTACTGTGGGTAGTTGTGCGCAGATTGGTAAGAATGTTCACTTGTCTGGCGGAGTTGGTATTGGTGGTGTTTTAGAGCCTTTACAAGCGGCTCCTGTAATTATTGAAGATGGTGCTTTTATTGGTTCGCGTTGTATTGTTGTGGAAGGTGTGCGTGTGGAAAAAGAAGCTGTTTTAGGTGCTAATGTAGTGCTAACAATGAGCACAAAAATTATAGATGTTACTGGAGATGAGCCTGTGGAAACTAAAGGTGTTGTACCGGCAAGATCGGTGGTGATTCCTGGTAGTTATACCAAAAAGTTTCCTGCTGGGGAGTTTCAAGTACCTTGTGCATTAATTATTGGAAAACGTAAAGAAAGCACGAATAAAAAGACCTCTTTAAACGATGCTTTACGCGAGTATAATGTAGCGGTTTAATTTGTTTAAATTAGTGTCTACTTTATAAAACATAAGACTATTTCACTTTTAGAAGACAAGAAGGAAGACATGATTTTAAGCTTCTAAAAACAGATGGGTTTAATAGAATAATACAGTTTCTAGGCTTTGGCTTGGAAACTGTTTTTTTATGACTTTATTTTAACTCTTAAATTTAATTTTCCTCCCCGAGCGACGCAGCTTTTTGCTATCGACTTTTAACTGAAATGCTCTGCTGTGTTTTAGCATTAATTCGTGCGTTTCTGTATATGATTTATTGTAGAGTTTGGCATATTCATTGGCCATAATTTTCACCATTGTTTTAGAGAGCCACAGGCGTCTAAAATTATGCATGCGTTTACTGAAGGTCATAGTTTCGAAACGCATTCTGTTTAAATCGATAAGATAAAAATCGTAATCGTTTTCTGTTTTCACAATTAACGTGTTGCCTGGCGAATGGTCTAAAAAGTTGATGTTATTTTCGTGTAATTGATACGTAAATCGAGTGAATAGTCGTAAAATTAAATCTCTATCGGGAAATTGCGGATTATGAATGAGTTCTCGAAAATCGAAATCGTAGTTTACATGCTTACTAATGTAATAGCTCTCTTTTAATCCCGAAGTCGAAGTTTGCTCGATATAGGCTACAGGAAATGGCGTTAATATTTTACATTCTGTAAGTTTTAAAGCGTACTCGAAAGAGCGTTTTGCCTTAGAGGGACGCACGTACTTATACACAAAACTATTAAGTGTTCCAGGGGTTTTAAACGATTTTATATTAAGAGTTTCTCCTGCTATAACAACACTTTTTATAATGTTGCGATCGCCTTTGGTTACAGTGGTTCCGCGTGTGCTAAAATGATTTACAGAATCTAATAACGACGCTTCTAAATGCTTGTATTTTGGGTGCGTTTGTATGCTTTGCATGTACTTTTCGATATTTTTCAAAGATATGTGAAACTAAATTTTAATTAAAGCCGAAAAAACAATATTTTGCGTCATTGTGAGTAAAAAAGCGAAGTTAAGCAATTAAAAAGAATACGTTTCTGAAGGAAATAAAATGAAGAAAATTTTAGTTATACAAAACAAACGTATTGGAGATGTGCTTATCGTGTCTGTGATAGCACAGAATATGAAAAAGATTTTCCCTGATTGTACTATCGATTTTTTAGTGTACGACTATACCGTTGGTGTTATTGAAAACAACCCAAATATTGATACTATTATTGCTGTAAATGATGCAGAACTTAAAAAGCTGGGCAATTTATGGCAATTGATTAAAAAGGTAAAAGCCTCGAAATACGATATCATTTTCGATCCGTATGCAAAGCTGCAGAGTCAGTTAATATGTCTATTCTCGAAAGCACCAATGCGCATTAGCTTTAAAAAACCGGGTAAAAAAGCACCTCTTCCTTTTTACACACACACCACTCCGCAATTACCTCACAAAACGAAATCGTGTGGAAAAGTTATTGAAGACCGTATAAAACTTGTGACGTCCTTTTTTGATATTAAAGAATCTGATATCGATTATGAACCACATATACATCTCACTGAAAAAGAACAGCAGTACGATAAGTTAGAGAATTACGACAACCCTTTTATTATGCTTGGTGTTTTAGGGAGTACACCACAAAAATCAATGCCTTACAAATATATTGTAGCTTTAATAGATTTTATCACTAAAAACTACGCGGTCAATATTTTGTTTAATTATGCGCCGCACCAAAAGGAAGATGCTTTAAGTATTTACGAGCAATGTGAAAATAAAGAGCAGATTGTAATTGATATTTACGAAGACAGTATTCGCGGATTTGTTACTTTAATGAACAAATGCACACTTTTAGTGGGTAATGAAGGTGGAACGATTCATATTTCGAAAGCATTAGACAAACCTACATTTACTATTTTTTCTCCTTATGTTTTAAAAGAACATTGGGCAAGTTTTGAAGACGGCAAACACCATACGTCTATTCATCTTTTAGAAGAGAAACCAGATTTATTTTCTATAGATAGAGAGGAACGCCGTAAAATTGAAGCGAATCCGCAGTTTATGTACGAGCAATTAACACCAGAGTTAATAATCCCTAAATTAGATGCCTTTTTAAAACTGCATTTAAAGGCTATTTAAAGTTACTTGAACTAGTACAAACTTACTTTTTTACAATTCCGAAGTCCGTCCAAGATTTATTCTCGTCTTTAGTTTCTTTACGAATTTGAAGATTTTTATTTATGGTTTCCTCATTTTTATAACCGCGCTTATGATCGAGATGCACACAAACGGCCGAGTACCGTATTTGCTTACTTTTAATTCCTAAATTCATTAAACGCTCTCCTAATTCGCGATCTTGACCACCGTACTGCATACGCTCGTCGAAACCATTAATAGCCAAAATATCCTTTTTCCAACCCGAGGCATTGTGCCCGTTCCAACTAGCGTTAGTTGGTGTCATCGCATTTAGAAGGTTTGCTTTAATACCTTTAGCTGTTAATTTATTATTTTTAAAAGACAGTTTTAATCCGTTGTCCTTTAACCACTTTAAATCGAAACAATTACCCTCATAAATATCTTTCTTGGTAATGGCTTTAGAGATATCCATTGGCAACATAAAATAACCTCCAGACAAAAAATATCCGATTTCTCTAAATTTATAATGCACCTCTAAAAAATCTTGTCGCGGGATACAATCACCATCAGACATTAAAATATAGTCGGT
>JAGPVI010000072.1 GCA_018067115.1 Bizionia sp.
AATCTGTTCTCTTGTTTTAGTCTCTTCTTGGTTTTCGGCATTTGCATCTTTTTCATTTACTGCTTCTGGCTCTCCTTCTGCATTGTCGTCTTCCTTTTCACTATTTCTAGCGTCTAAAGTATCTTGTCTCGCTTGTTCACGCTCGGCAAGTACTTTTGCTCTATGTTCTTCTCTTTCTCTTTTACGCTCTTCAACAATCTTCTTTCTTGCTTCTTTTTTAGCATCTAAAGCGAGCTCTCTTTCATCTTTCCCTTCATTAACTTCTACAAAAACATCTTCGTCTTTTGCTTCTTTTTTATCAGACTTCGAATTTAATTGCTGGCGTTTAGAAGCTCTAGTAATGGTTCTTAATACTTGCTCGCTAATATCGAAACGTTCTTCAGAATATAACATAACTACGTCTGCAGATTTATCGAATACGAAATCGTATTTTTTAGCTTTTGCAATATCTTGAACGGCTTGAAAAATTTGATCTTGTACCGGCTGCATCAATTGTTTTTTCTGAAGCATTAAATCGCCATTGGTACCAAATCGTTTTTGCTGATAATCTAGAATTTCTTTTTCTTCAAAATCTAAATCCTCTTCGCGTTCTTCTATTAATTCTTTAGTTAAAAGCGCCTTTTCGTTATTTAATGCTGTACGTTTTAATTCTAGAGCATTTAATTGTTCTTCAATTTCACCTTTCCATTGTAGTACTTTGTTTTCTAATTGCAAAGTAGACTCTGTATAATCCGGAACGTTTTGCAAAATATATTCGGTATCTATATACCCTATTCTAACACCACGTTGCGCTTGCGCAGACAGGCTTAAGAATGTTGCTACTAATACTAAAAAAAGGACTTTAAATTTTATTTGTTTCATTGTCTTATTTTTTGAAAATGAGGTCATCACTCAATAATAATTTGTGATATTACTTTTTTGTTTTGACAAGCTGTTTTCAAAATAACGAATTTTAATTCTAAATATTTAAAATCTTTTAGCAAATCCTCGAAATCTATATTGAAAATATCGTGCCAAAAATATAAATAGTTAGAAATACCGATGTTCACAATAGAAAATTATACTGTTTTAATAGGGTTATTATTAAAATTGTTGTCCGATGATAAAGTGTGTTTCCCATCCGTGCTTTTGTGTCTGTCCTGGAATATTATCGAAACCATGACCAAAGTCAATTCCTAATAAACCAAAAGCAGGCATAAAAATTCTTACACCAAATCCAGCAGAACGTTTAAGATCGAAAGGGTTATAATTTCTAAAGCTATCGTAAGATCCACCAGCTTCCATGAACGAAAGTGCATAAATTTTAGCACTTTGTTTTAGTGTTATAGGGTAACGTAACTCTAATGAGAACTTATTGTAAATCGCGCCACCATCTTGAGTAGACAAGCCTTGGTTTGGGTAACCTCTTAACGCAATCGCTTCTCTACCATCTAAACTGTAGCTTCCTAGACCATCTCCTCCAACAAAGAAACGCTCGAAAGGAATAACACCTCTATCTTGGTTATAAGCACCTAAGAAACCAAATTCTACACTAGACTTAAATACAAACTTGTCGACTGCTCTAGTATACCAGTCTCCTTTAAATTTAACTTTGTAAAACTCTAACCATTTAAAACGTTCTTGATCAATTTCTGAAACTCTTGTTAATGCTTCGTTTCTAGAAATTTGAGAATTGTTTTCGTTGTTTAATATTTTTTGATTTTCATCTCTTTCTTCCTTTAAGGCAGAATAATCTGTGCTATTAAGTAAAGAGTAAGGGATAGACATTTTCGCCGTTACGCTAAAATTAGACCCTCCCATTGGGAAAACAGGATCATTAAACGTATTGTTTCTACTTAATCCTACGGTATATGCTAAGTTATTAGAGTAACCATCACCAAAGGTAAATAAACCTGTGTTGTAATTTTGTAGATCGTAGTGTTGAAAACTTACTGCTTGCGATAACACGAAATAATCGTCTGGTACAGATAAACGTTTGGCTAGACCAAAAGTAATACCCGTAATATTAAAGCGCTTATCTTTATCTGCATCCCTAGTAACTGGGTTGTATAAAAATTGTTTTGTGTGTGATACCGACGTTGAAAATTGCACTGGTTTTTTTCCTCCTAACCAAGGCTCTGAGAACGAAAAGCTATACGTTTGGTAAAAACGACTGGCTTGTAAACGTAACGCTAGTTTTTGACCGTCTCCAGAAGGAATAGGTTTGTATGCATCTTTATTAAAGATGTCCTTTAACGAGAAGTTGTTAAATGATAATCCTAAAGTACCAATAAAGCCACCACCACCGTAACCACCTTGTAATTCTATTTGGCTCGACCCTGCTTCTACTACAGCGTATTCCATATCAATAGAACCTTCGTCTGGATTGGCGTTTTTAAAGTTAGGCGATAATTGTTCAGCATCAAAATAGCCCAATTGGCTTAATTCTCTTACTGTACGTACTACGTCAGACTTACGGTATAATTCTCCCGGACGTGTTCTAATCTCTCTGTAAATAACGTGATCGTTCGTTTTTTCATTTCCTACAACACTCACTTTATTAAAGTAAACAGGCTTACCTTCTACAATACGAATCTCCATATCGATAACATTACCTTCCGCATTTGTTTCTACTGGGTTAATAGTAGAGAATAAATACCCGTTATCTTGGTATAAGTTTGTAATGTCATCACCGTCTGGCTTACTATTGTCAGCAATTCTTTTCTCTAAAAGAACACCATTGTAAGTGTCTCCTTTTTCTATTCTAAGCTTACGTTTTAAGAACTCATCCGAGTAGACTGTGTTTCCAATAAAAGAAATGTCTCCAAATTTATACAGGTCACCCTCTTCAAGAGTAATAGCTAAACTTATGGTTTTATTATCTACTCTTACTAGGGTGTCTGCCGTTACACGAGCATCTCTATATCCGTTTTCTTTATACAGATTAACAACACTTTCTAAATCTTCTTTATACTTTTCTTCGATGAATTTAGAACGCTTTAAGAATCTTAAAAGAAACTTTTGCTTCGTGTTCTTCATCGCTTTTCTAAGTTTTTTATCACTTATAACAGTGTTACCTTCAAAGGTAATGTCGCTAATTTTTACTTTATCACCTTTATCTATAGCAAGTACCATATTCACTCTTGCTTTCTCTATAGAGTCTTGAACAGGAACAGTGTTTATGTTTACTTTAGTATTTAAGAAACCGTCTTTTTTGTACTTGTTCTGAAGGTAATTTCTAGTTGTAGTGATTAAGTTTTCTGTGACTTTTACACCTTTTTGAAGTTTGTTATCTTTAATTAAAGACTCTTTCTTACCTTTCTTAATCCCTGTAATTTTTACATCGTTGAGTTCTGGTAAATCTGATAGTCTAATCTCTAAATAAGCGTCATCTCCATCCGTTTTAACCAAATAGATTTCGATATCATTAAATAAATTGGAGTTCCAAAGCTTTTTTATAGCGGCGCTAATTTCTTCGCCTGGAATTAAGATTTCTTTACCTTTTCTAAGACCAGAATATGTAATAATTGTCTGTTCGTTAAAGCTAGTATTACCTTTTACTGTAATTTCTGCTATGGTATATTTTTTACCGTTAGCATACGAAAGGTTTTGCGCTGAGGCAATTTGGCTTGTTATTGTAAATAATACAAGTAATGCGAATTTTAGTAATGTCTTCAAATGTAATTTTTTAGCTAATTTGTTCACTTGTTTTCCCAAATCGTCGTTCTCTATTTTGATATTCAATGATAGCATCATACAAATGTTGCTTTTTAAAATCTGGCCATAAAACTGGCGTAAAGTATAATTCTGCGTATGCTATCTGCCATAGTAAAAAATTACTAATACGTTGCTCTCCGCTAGTACGTATTAATAGATCTACATCTGGTAAATTATGCGTGTAAAGATGCTCATTAATAATTGATTCATCAATTTTTTCAACAGAAATTATATTATTTTTAACTTTAATGCTAATTTCTTTTATAGCGTTAATTAACTCTTCTCTCGACCCGTAACTAAGGGCTAAAGTAAGCGTCATTCTAGTATTGTTTTTTGTAAAATCTATGACTTCATTAAGCTCCTTGTAAACCTTTTTTGGAAGTAATTTAATATTTCCAATAGCATTTAGCTTAATGTTATTGTCTGTTAATGTTTTAATTTCTTTCTTTAAAGAAGAGACTAAAAGACGCATTAACGTATCGACTTCAATTTTGGGACGGTTCCAGTTTTCTGTAGAAAAGGCATAAAGTGTTAGGTTCTCAATGCCTAATTGGGCAGACGCTTCTACGGTTTCACGTACAGATTTTGTTCCATTTTCATGGCCAAAAGCACGAAGCATTCCTTGTTGTTTAGCCCAACGCCCATTGCCATCCATTATAATAGCTAGGTGTTTGGGTAATTTGCTTGTATTTATATTTTCTAAACTCAAAATTAATTGGGGCAAAAACAGGGGTTTCTACCAAAGGTATAGGTTAGTGTTACACCTGTAAAAGTGTACCAGTCGTTATTATTTAAATGTCCAAAACTTTTAGATTCAATAAGGTTTTCACTATCTGGAACGCTACCATCAAGCTCGTCTGAAAACGTGTAGCGGGCGCCAACTTCTAAAGCCAGAATAAACTGAGAAGAAATAGAGGCTTTAAATCCTAAAACTAAAGGTATGCCATACGCTAAACTAGAGGTGTTTTCATTAACTACTTTGCCATTATTAAAATAAAAGTTATCGTGTTTTGCAATACTTATTCCCGAATATAAATACGGAGTAGCAACGGGTGTGCCGCGATGTAAATCGAAATCAAAGAATGTAAACTCCATTCCGGCCGATAATTCTACTATCTGATTTGTAAACTCGTAATCGCGATCTTTTCGCCCTAAATCATCCGACTTGCTGTCTAAACCTTCCAGTTCTGAAAATAATAAGGATACTCTCCAGGAATGTCTCGGACTTCTATTCCACTTATAAATACCACCAATAGCCAACTGATTTGGAGCAATATAATTTGTTGCACCAACGTCGCCAATAAAATTACTTCCTCCAACAAATACACCAAATT
>JAGPVI010000089.1 GCA_018067115.1 Bizionia sp.
AGATGATAAAACGATTCAATATGCATTAAATTTTGATAAACAATTTGATGAAAGCGGTCATAAATTAACCTTCGATTTTCAATTTGAAGACACTCAAGAAAACGAAAACTCTTTAGTTAATATTAATGGTTTAGATTCTGAAAAGGTTGTTAATTTAGAAGACCAACAACGTATCTTACTACAAACAGATTATGTTTTACCTATTGGTGAAAAATCGCAATTTGAATTAGGATACCGTGGAAACTTTAATAATACAACTACAGATTACTCGGTTTCATTATTAGACACCGACACTAATATGTTCGAAAATAGTTCTGACTTAACAAACATTTTTAAATATAGAGAATACTTAACAGCTGTTTATTCTCAGTTTGGAAGTAAAATTGGTAAGTTCTCTTATCTTTTAGGTTTACGTTTAGAAAACACACAAATTACCTTAGACCAGCCCACCAGTGGAGACTACAATAAGAAAAGTTACACAGGCTTATTCCCTACTGTAAACTTAAGTTATGAATTAAATGAAAAAGAAAATGTAACATTAGCGTATAACAGACGTTTAAGAAGACCTTGGTCTTATTTCTTAAACCCGTTCCCATCACGTTCTAGTGTAACTAACGTATTTCAAGGAAATCCAGATTTAGACCCTAGTTACTCTGGTCAAGTTGATTTAGGTTATATTAAACGTTTTGGTAAGTTTACTTTCGACACCTCTGCATATTATGCACACGCAACAGACGTGTTTAACTTTATAAGCTACGATTCTGGAAATACTGTTCTCATTGATGGAGAACTAGTACCAGTAATTAATCGTGGACCAATAAACTTATCTACCGAAGACCGTATTGGGTTTGAATTTACTTTAGGATACCGCGCGTCGAAAAAATGGAATATCAACGGAAACTTTAACTTTTTCCAGAATGAAACGGAAGGTGTTACGCCAAACGGTTTAGATTTAGGAAACAAAAGCACAAGTTGGTTTGCAAGAATTAACAATAAATACACGTTACCTGCAGGGATAGATTCTCAAGTTCAATTATTTTATAGAGGACCGAGTGAAGATGCACAAAATAAAAGAGAAGGATCTTTTAATACAAATGTAGCGTTTAGTAAAGATGTGTTTAACGAAAAAGGATCTATTGCTTTTAATGTAAGTGATGTGTTTAACAGCAGAAAGCGTGTGCAAACAACATCTACACCTACATTTTATGCAGACAGCGAATTTCAATGGAGAGAGCGTAGTTTTAACTTATCGTTCACGTACAGATTCAATCAGCAAAAAAACAGACAACAACGTCAGAGAGATGCAAATGGTGGTGGAGAAGAGTTTGAAGGCTAGAATAAATACAGTGTAACTCTAATAAGACTATTTTAATATATTAAAACCTGAACAGTAAACACTGTTCAGGTTTTTTGTTTTAAAGTCTTTTCATTACACTCCATCTAGCTACTACTTTCTTCAAAAGAACAAGCATCTAACAAGCCTGACATAATGATTTAAGCTAAACTCAGTTCTTAGTAAGTGAATATTTCACGCTAGAGCATAAAAAAAGGGAAACTAAATAGTTTCCCTTTTTTTATATATAATTTTAAAAAATTAAGCGTCGCGCTTAGCTTTTTTTTCATCTCTAATTTCTTTAAGGCGTTCCATAATACTTCCACCAATCCAGTAAGGAATAATAAAAGTTGTTAAAAATATCATTAACCAAAACCCTAAGGTTAAAATAGTTAAGAATGCTAAAAAGCCTAAATATTGGTCAAATTCGAACATAATTGATTGTGTCTTGTTATATTTATAAAGCAAATATAAGACAAACTCCTTTTTTAAACAATACTAAGTCCAAAATAATTATTGAGTTAAGGGAATAACCCTATACTTTATAATGTTTTGAGATATTTGTTGGTTTTAAAATCTAAAAACAACCTTTTTTAAGTATAGTAGACTACTACTCTATGCTTCATATTAAATAGTGTTATTATAAAGAGTGCTCTCGTTTTACTTTAAGTTAAAAATGTTGTAGTGTTTAAATCGTGATACATTCCGAAGAAAAAAAACTGATTAGTGTTAAATATTCTATGTTTGTAAATAATAAATGCGCTTAAAATTGTAAATTTGTTGCACTAAAATAAACCACAAATTATGGAATTTAGAATAGAAAAAGACACAATGGGTGACGTAAAAGTCCCTGCAGATAAACTTTGGGGCGCACAAACGGAACGCTCTAGAAATAACTTTAAAATTGGCCCAGCAGCCTCTATGCCTTTAGAAGTTGTTTACGGATTTGCTTACTTAAAAAAGGCTGCCGCTTATACAAACTGCGAACTTGGCGTTTTATCTAGTGAAAAAAGAGACTTAATAGCTGCTGTTTGTGATGAGATTTTAGACGGGCAACACGACGACCAATTTCCATTAGTTATTTGGCAAACGGGTTCTGGTACGCAAAGTAATATGAACGTAAACGAGGTGATTGCTAATAGAGCACACCAATTGGCAGGCCACGTGGTTGGTGAAGGAGACAAAACAATACAGCCAAACGACGATGTAAATAAATCGCAATCGTCTAACGATACCTTTCCTACAGGAATGCATATTGCTGCTTATAAAAAAGTAGTAGAAAACACAATTCCAGGTGTTATTAAACTAAGAAACACGCTTAACGAAAAAGCGATTGCTTTTAAAGAGGTTGTAAAAATTGGTAGAACACACTTAATGGATGCTACACCTTTAACGCTTGGTCAGGAATTTTCTGGTTATGTATCGCAATTAGATTACGGCTTAAAAGCCTTAGAAAACACCTTACCTCACTTAAGCGAAATTGCATTAGGAGGTACTGCTGTTGGTACGGGGTTAAATACACCAAAAGGATATGATGTTTTGGTAGCCAAATATATTTCTGAATTTACAGGAAAACCGTTTGTTACGGCTCCAAATAAATTTGAAGCTTTAGCTGCTCACGACGCCCTTGTAGAGACGCATGGCGCATTAAAACAACTTGCTGTTTCATTAAATAAAATTGCTAACGATATTAGAATGATGGCTTCGGGCCCTAGAAGTGGTATTGGTGAAATTAATATTCCAGCAAACGAGCCAGGTAGTTCTATTATGCCAGGAAAAGTTAACCCTACACAATGTGAGGCGTTAACAATGGTATGCGCACAAGTTATGGGTAACGATGTTGCTGTAACTGTTGGTGGTATGCAAGGGCATTACGAACTTAACGTCTTTAAACCTATGATGGCTGCCAACCTATTACAATCGGCACAATTAATAGGTGATGCTTGCGCAAGTTTCGACGAGCATTGTGCTAGCGGAATTGAGCCTAACCACGGTGTAATTAAGCAGTTATTAAATAACTCTTTAATGCTTGTTACTGCTTTAAATACTAAGATTGGATACTATAAAGCTGCTGAAATTGCTAACACAGCACACAAAAATGGTACAACCTTAAAAACGGAAGCTGTAAACTTAGGTTACGTTACCGCCGAAGACTATGACGAATGGGTAAAACCAGAAGAAATGGTGGGATCACTTAAATAGTCCTTCTTACTTATAGTTTTAAATTAAAGTCTAAAAAGCCAAAATGCATCACTGTATTTTGGCTTTTTTAGTTGAAGTAAGTACCTTTTTTAGTTCAGAATTAATCATTGTAAAAAGGAGACATACAGTATACCGCTCCTATTCACCTATATTAGAAACTAAAACCCTATTTATTTTTTGAAGCTTAGCTCCTGCTCCAATACTCTATTTTCTACTCCTATTCATTCAGCTCAAAAACGGACAAAACGACGTGTACAAACAACCAAAAACTCTTCAATTTGTTTTATATTTGAGGTATGAAAAACGCATTAAACAATCCTCAATATAACATTATTGCCGTTATTATATTCGAAATAATTACGTGTAGTATTTCGTTTTCAGCAAATTTTAGCGACGGTAGTATTACAACAACAGTAATTAAATGGACACCAGCATTAATCGGTATTTCTACCCTTATTATTTATTTTGTTTCTAGACTTTTTATCAAGAAACTGAATTGGATTATTACCCTTTTAGGAATCATTTTAATGTTCTACGCGGCACTTACTATTTACGGTACCGATTTCTCACAAACTATATAAAATTATAATACACAATGTCTACATTAATAATTAATATAAAAGAACTTCTTCAGGTTAGAGAACCTAATGTTTTAAAGGTTTCTGGAGAAGAGATGAAAACACTTCCAACTATACAAAATGCTTATTTACTAATAGAAGATGATACCATTGTCGATTACGGCACAATGGATAATTGTGAAGGTATTACTGCCGACAAAACTATTGATGCATCAGGTAAAATTGTAATGCCAACGTGGTGCGATTCTCATACACACATTGTCTATGCAGGAAATCGAGAGCAAGAATTTGTTGATAGAATTAATGGTTTAAGCTACGCTGATATTGCTAATCGTGGAGGAGGAATTGTAAATTCTGCCGAAAAACTACAAAACACTAGCGAAGAAGAGCTGTACCAGCAATCTATTGCACGCGTAAAAAGCGTAATTAAATTAGGTACCGGCGCGCTAGAAATTAAATCGGGCTACGGATTAACAACCGAAGCCGAAATGAAAATGTTACGCGTTATAAAACGTATAAAAAAAGAGTTTCCTATTAAAGTAAAAGCTACTTTTTTAGGCGCACACGCTCTACCTAAAGAATATAAAGAAAATAAAGACGGTTACGTTGATTTAATAATTAATGAAATGTTGCCTAAAATTGCTGAAGAAAATTTGGCCGATTATGTAGATGTATTTTGCGAAAAAGGCTATTTCTCGCTAGAAGATACCGAACGTATTATGGAAGCAGGAAAACAGTATCATTTAACGTCTAAAATTCACGTTAATCAATTTAATGCTTTCGGCGGGATTGCTTTGTCTGTAAAACACAATGCTTTAAGTGTGGATCATTTAGAAGAGTTAAACGACGACGATATTGCCGCCCTAAAGGGAAGTGTTACAATGCCTGTAGCCTTACCATCATGCTCTTATTTCTTGAGCATTCCCTATACGCCTGGTCGTAAAATTATAGACGCTGGATTACCTCTTGCTTTAGCATCCGATTATAATCCGGGATCTACACCTTCTGGAAATATGAATTTTGTAGTCAGTACTGCCTGCATAAAAATGAGATTAACACCAGAAGAGGCTATCAACGCTGCTACTATTAACGGCGCGTATGCTATGGGAATTTCTAACGCTTACGGAAGTGTTACAAAAGGTAAAAAAGCAAATCTAATCATTACTAAACAAGTGCCTAGTTATAACTATTTACCGTATTCTTTTGGTGAAAACTTGATTGAAAACGTTATAATAAACGGAAAATTAATAGAGTAACTTATACCTTATTTTACAGATTAAAACTCTGTTTTACACATAAAAAAAGACCTGAAACATATTTGTTTCAGGTCTTTTTTATTTTGTACTCTTATAGTGTTCCTACAATACTATAAGTTGTATTAATTAACTTAATTACTTTAAAGTAAATTGAGAACTAGAAACTAAGTCTGCCCCATTAAAAACATTGACCCTGTAACGTCCTTCCTCGAAATCTTTATCTTCTTTACTCGTAATAAATTCGCAAACATCTAAGTTAGCATCTTCGTAATTAAACTTACTAATTACACTATAATTTAAAGTTTCTTCACCAAAAGTAATTTGCTCATTCGCACCTAGAATATTATTCTTAGGATCTATTACTTGAACATAAAGTTCTTTATCTCCTGCTTCTACTAATTTATTTTTAGCTACCGTAAAACACACTCTAATTTTATCGCTACGTCTTGCACGTTCAGTAGGAATTAATTTCCCCGAAGAGCGCTCAATAACCCCATAGCCTTTTAAATTTAAAGTATTTAATACAGAGGCATTTAATACCACATTCGCCAACTCTGTGTTTTGCGACAATAATGAATCTGTAAACATCGTTCGCTCTTCCAATTGCACTTTAGTGCTATCTAAAGAAGATGCTAATAATGTATTACGGACCTTTAACTCATCATTTTCTGCCAAAACAATATCCATTTCCTTTTTTAGAGCATTATACTTATTTCTATAACTCATCAAGTTTTTCAAGTTAGCTTCAGACTTCTTTAATGAATTAATTAACTCATCTATTTCTGCTTTTGCTTCCACCAAATTCTGATTAACATCCTTACTTTCTGACATAGCAACTTCATACTGCGCAGACATCGCGTTTAAATCCTTAAGTACCATTACTTTTTCCTCAGTAAGTTGTTTTTCGGTAGTGACTTTATTCTTATACAAAGAAGAAGAAAATATAGCTAGACCTATAAATAAGGCAATAGCAATTCCTAAAGCGACTTTTAAGCCAGTATTAGCAGTATTATTATTTGTCATAATTTAATATTTAAAAAATTAGTTAGTTAAGATTTTTCGTGAATTAATACGTTTTCTTTTTAAGGTTTTCAATAAATAAACTGTAATTTTAAATTTTATTAAACGCATTTATTACTAGTATGGATAAACTTGTTTTATTAACTAACACTACAGTGGAAACACTTACAAAGACACGTTCGGGAGAATCTAAATTCGGCGAACATTGTAAAGTACTAACTTCAACTAAAGGAATATACGATAATATAAAAAATTTAGACGTTAAGTATGTCATATTAGGTGTGCCCGAAGATGTCGGTGTTTATGCTAATCTAGGTAACACAGGCACTTCCAAGGCCTTCGACGCCACTATTAAAGTTTTGTTAAATATACAAAGTAATCCTTTTACACAGGCCGAGAAAGTTCTTGTTTTGGGTCATTTAGATTTTTCTGAAGAAATAAATGCGATGGCTGCCTTCGATAGAGCAAACCCTAAAGAACTAAAAAAGTTAAGACAACTGGTCGATCAAATAGATAAAGAGGTTAGCGATGCCATTTACACCATAGTGAAAGCCGGGAAAACGCCCATTATTATTGGTGGCGGACATAATAATGCCTATGGAAATATTAAAGGAACGTCTCTAGCTCTTAACCAATCTATTAACGCCATAAATCTTGATGCACATACCGATTTTAGAGCACTAGAAGGGCGACATAGTGGTAATGGTTTTAGTTACGCTTACGCGGAAGGTTTTTTAGATAAGTATTTTATGTTTGGGTTACACGAAAATTATACGTCGAGTGATATTTATAAAACACTAAATTCTAAAAAAGCATTAAATTACAACACGTTTGAAGATCTTGAAATACGTAAAAGTTTAAGTTTTACTAACGAATTAAAACGCGCCTTAGAGCATATCAGTAAAAAACCCTTTGGCATTGAAATCGATTGCGATGCCATAAAAAACATACCCAGTAGTGCGAAAACACCAAGTGGTTTTTCGGTAGAGAAAACC
>JAGPVI010000103.1 GCA_018067115.1 Bizionia sp.
GAGCAATCATTATAACGTTTTTCCAGCGCTCAGATTTATTATCGTTTATCTCTTTATCTTTTCCTAAATTAATGTTACGAATCAGTTTTTTTACATTGAATGCAAAATAACCGATACCTGCTATTAATAAGAGTGCAAATAAAATGTTTGGTATATAATCCATAATTATGATTAGTTAGTTGTCTTTGGTTTTTTAGTTATTCTCGAGGGTCTTCTGGCTCTGTATATTCTTTCGCTTTTCTGCCGAAAACAGAGACGTGAATGTAGCGTTTTGGATTCAGTTTAAAATCTTGTAATAATTCTCTTAACTGCTCTGAGGCGATTTCTAAATTATTATAAAGGTCATCGTCTTTAAGGAGTTTACCCATAGAGCCATTTCCATTTTCTAAACCAGCCAATAGGCCATTTACTTTATTTAGTGTGTTGTCTAAGTTACCAACAGTCTGCGCAATATCGACATCTTTTAAACCACCAGAAAGTACAGCTAGATCCTCACTTACTTTTTTAAAGTTAGTGATGGCACCATCTAAATTATTTTCGTTTGTAGTTACAATTCTATTAAATGAAGCCGATAAGGTTTGAAAAGATTTTAGAGTTGTATTGAATTCACTCAACGCGTTTTTCAATCCGTTTTCGGACTCGTCGGTTACTAAACTATTTAAGTTTACAAGAAGGGAATCGGCAGATTGCAGAGCGCCATCTAAACCGGTACTAATATCTGAGAAATTTTTTGTTAAGCTTGAAATTAAACCTTCTTCAACTTGCGAAGGAATAAAATCGCCAGATTTGGCAGTTTCTGTTCCTGTACCTTCAACGATTGCTAAGGCTTTTCCACCCATTAAGCCAGTATCGTATAAGCGAATTTTACTGTCTTTAGGGAATTTTAAATCGTTATCTACAGAAATCTCCACGCGTGTTTTTCCTGTTTCAAAATCGTATTTAATCTCGTCTATTTTACCTATTTTATTTCCTCTAATAGTAACAGGAGAGGATAAGGTTAAGGCATTATAATCGAACTCTGTGTAATACGTGGTTTTAGTTTTAAAAATGTTTTCTCCTTTAAGGTAGTTAAAGCCGAAAATGAAGAATACAATTCCTAAAATAACTAAAAGCGCAGTTTTAACTTCTCTTGATATTTTCAAAGTAAATTTAGTTTAATTTGTAAGAAACAAAAATAAAATAAATTTAGAAAGAATACTCCTAATTATCGTCTTGTTTTAGGGCTTTTTCCAAAGTAATACGTTTTCCATCTCTATAAGCCACAACAAAACCCGATTTATAGCCTTTTTTCTTCGCCTCTGCCTCTAGTAGTCTTATTTTATTATAGTCGGATGTATAGCCATAAAAGTATTTATAAAGATTCCCTTCTTTTTCTCTAGCCACATCTTCGAGGCCTTTAAAATTATAAGGTTTAAGTTCTAATGCTTTAGAACTTGCAGCTATTTGCACTTTAAAAACGGTGTTGTTAATTATCTTTTCTGGAACAGCGACTGATACATTTTCGACTTGCTTAATAAAATACGTATCTACAACATTTTTCTCGATGGCATTTTTATAATCGATAATAGCATCGCTCATTGCTTTTGCTAATTCTATCTGTCCTTTATAAGAGTTTAAATACTGCCCTTCGCTAGTATTAGTTATAAAACCAGTTTCCACAAGAACACTAGGCATTACTGTTTGATGCAATACAATAAATCCAGCCTGTTTTACACCTCTATTTTTTCTTTTTAAGGAATGGGTAAAATTATCTTGAATACGTTTTGCTAGCTGAATACTTTGGTCTAAATATTCCTCTTGCATAAGTGTTAACCCTATAAATGACTCTGGAGAGTTAGGGTCGAAGCCTTCATAGTTTTTTTCGTAATCGTCCTCTAAAAAAATCACTTCGTTTTCTGCTTTAGCGACATTAAAATTGGTGTCATTTCTATGGGTTCCTAAAACAAAAGTTTCAGAACCGTAAGCTTGAGAAGTATGGGCATTACAGTGCACCGATACAAATAGATCTGCATGCGCCTTATTAGCAATTTTTCCGCGTTTGTATAAATCGACAAAAATATCCGTTTTACGAGTGTAAACGACTTTAATGTCTTTGTTTTTTTCGAGTTCTTTACCCACCGCTAGTACAATTTTTAAAGCGATATCTTTTTCTTTAAATCCGTATTTAGAAGGTTTACCTGGGTCTTTCCCCCCGTGGCCTGCATCTAGAACAACAACAAACTTGTCATTATTATGTTGCGCATTTGTAGTAGAGAACACGAAAAGTGTTAATATTGTTATCAGAGATACGAAAAATGTTTTACTGTTCGTTTGCATATAAGTTGTAACCTATTTTTAAAGCTTTTAGTATAGTTTCTTAAATTTTATTGAATAATAAACAATTCATAAAAAATATATGTAATTTTGGCAATTCAAAAACCGAGCCATACTTTAGCAAAAATACATTTAAAAGCATTGCATACAAATAGATTTCATATACTTTTTGCCTTAAGTTTTACAGTGTTTATTAACACGTTAAGCTTTGGTCAAGATAGACCAGGTTCCGGAATTCCTATTACCCCAAAACCAGAATCCCCAACGCAACAAACCGCCAACGATACTATTCCAGATTCTGAGGACGTCCTTATTATCAACGAAAAAGTTCTAGATTCCACGTTAACAGATTCCACGAAACAGAAAAAAGGGCTTTTAGAAGGTATTGTAAGCTATAAAGCAAAAGACTATACTTCGTTTAATAGAAAAGACCAAAAATTGTACCTATATAATGAAGCTGAAATTATCTATCAAGATATGCAGATTAATGCAGGTACTATTGTTATAGATTACAGTAAAAATGAAGTTTATGCGGGACGATTAAAAGATTCTTTGGGCGAGTATTCGCAACGGCCCATTTTTAAACAAGGGGAAAGTTTGGTAGAACCCGATTCTATTAGGTTTAATCTCGACACCGAAAAAGCATTGATTTGGAATTCTAGAACCGAACAAAACGGAGGAACAATTATTGCCGAAAAAACGAAGAAAGAAAACGACTCTGTGTTTTTTATTAGTAATGGGAAGTTTACAACCTCTAAAAATTTAGACGATCCAGAATATTACTTTCTATTACGAAAAGCTAAAGTTGTACCAGACAAAAAGGTAGTTACCGGCTTAACAAACCTTTTTATCTACGATGTCCCTACACCAATCGGTATGCCATTCGCCTATTTTCCGTTAACAAAAAAACAGACCTC
The DNA here is from genome assembly GCA_018067115.1 of Bizionia sp. Taxonomy (GTDB): domain Bacteria; phylum Bacteroidota; class Bacteroidia; order Flavobacteriales; family Flavobacteriaceae; genus Bizionia. Next base: position 3,231 of record JAGPVI010000103.1, read on the forward strand.
AGGTGTTATTTTCCCGAGTTTTGGAGAACAAAACAGTCGTGGATACTTTCTTCAAAATGGAGGGTATTATTTTGCCATTAGCGATTATTTTGATCTTGCAACTTTAGGAGATTACTACACCAATGGAAGTTATGGTTTGCGTTTAGAATCTAAATATAATAAACGCTATAATTTTAATGGTAATTTCGGATTTCGATACGAGAATATTATAAATAGCGAGCGTGGATTTCCAGAGTATTCAAAAAATACGATTTACAATTTAAGATGGTCGCATATGCAAGATGCCAAAGCGAACCCTAGTTCTCGTTTTTCAGCATCGGTAAACTTAGGTAGTAGTCAATATTATCAAGAATCCGTAAATCAAATAAACACCGCCAGTTTTTTAAATAACACTTTGTCCTCTTCCGTTTCGTACTCTAAAACGTTTAAAGGCGAACCACAAGTAAATACTAGTGTAACAGCAACGCACTCTCAAAACACACAAACCCAAGAAATTAATATGACGCTTCCTACCTTTCAAGGAAGTGTAGGTAGAATTTACCCTTTTGCGCCTTCAGCAGGAACAAAAAAAGGAATTATAAAAAACATTAATTTTCAATACAATCTTAGAGGAGAAAATAGAATCCAAACCACAGATTCCCTATTCTTTCAAAAGGAAATGTTCGATGATGCTAAAATAGGTTTAAAACACTCGATACCTTTAACTACTAACTTTAAGGTTTTTAAACACTTAAGTGTTACTGCAGGATCAAATTTTGAAGAAAATTGGACTTTTAAAACTTTCGACCGTAGCTATGATCCTGTAGAAGAAGAGGTTGTAATTACTCAAAAAAATGGTTTCGATGCCTACCGTACTTATAATTTTAGTACACAAGTAGGAACTACTATTTACGGATTATTCAATTTCGATAAGGAGAATAAAGGAAAAGCTATTCAGGCTATTCGCCACGTAATGAGACCCTCTATTAGTTATAATATTAACCCCTCTTTCAATAAGTATTACGATACTTACGAGGTTATTGATGCAGACGGTACCACACTAGACGAAGTAGAATACTCTCGTTTTCAGAACACTTTATATGGCGCGCCAAATAATAATTATGCCAGTAGTGTGGGGTTATCTTTATCTAATAATTTAGAAGCCAAAGTGCGCGACCGAGATACCACACAAGTAGAGGCTAAAAAAATAGTATTGTTAAATAATTTAGACTTTAGAACAGCATATAATTTGGCTGGTGATTCTTTAAGATGGGATCCTGTAAGAGTAACTGGAGGTACACAAATATTCAATAATAAAATGACTGTTAACTTTGGTGCTACTTTAGACCCTTACGCTTTGGACAATAACAATAAAAAAATAGACAAATTCAACGTTAATAACGGTGGTAGTTTATTTAGAATGACGAGCGCTAACTTAACGATGGGCTACAGTTTTAGTAGTGATGGTAAAGGAGATAAAACCAGCGATAAAAGCCGAAACGAAACATTACAAAGTGGTGGTCGTGATGATGATTTATTTGGACGTTCTGAAGATTTTGCAGACGACCAGTTTAATGCCTACGATAACGACAAGGACGAAGAGGAAGAAGAAACACCTAGTAAATTATATAATTTTACAATTCCGTGGAATGTGCGTTTGGCCTACGCTGTTAACTACAACAACACGGCAAGGCAAAATGAGATTTCGTCGCATTCACTAATGTTTTCTGGAGATTTAGAAATTGCTCCACGTTGGACTATTGGTGCTTCTTCTGGATATGATTTTAAGAACCAGGGATTCTCTTATACGCAGTTGCGCTTTCAAAGGGATTTATTAAGTTGGAAGATGAATTTTGCTTGGATACCATTTAGTACACGAACGTCTTGGAACTTTTTTATTGGTATAAAATCTAATATATTACAAGATATTAAATACGAAAAAAGAAGACAACCAGACGATCGTTTATAACCTCTTTATAGTCTTGTTTTTTTATAAAATTAATTTAACTGAAACATCTTTTCACAATGAAAAAAATAATTAATACTCCTGATGCACCTGCCCCAATAGGACCTTATAATCAAGCTGTTTTAACAGGCAACACCTTATATACCTCTGGGCAAATTGCAATAGACCCTAAAACCGGAGAGCTTATTATTCACGATATTATTGCAGAAACCGAACAAGTAATGCAGAATATGAAGGCTGTTTTAGCTGCTGCCGATATGACTTTCGAAAACGTAATTAAAGCCTCTATATTTGTTAGCGATATGGGGAATTTTGCGGAAATTAATGGCGTGTACGGTTCTTATTTCGATGAAAAAACAGCTCCTGCTCGCGAAACCGTAGAAGTTGCAAATTTACCTAAGTACGTAAATGTTGAAATTAGTATGATTGCTGTGAAATAGCGATTTGCTATTTTCTGGTGTGATACGCCACTAACCCATCGATAGGTCGCTTTACAAAGCGGCCTGTTTTGAATCCTAAATCTTTTGCGACTAACCTTATTTCGTCTTGGCAATAATAAGCTAGAGATCCAGCAAAATGCACCGGATGGTTTTTAACTTCCTCTTTATATTGTAAAATCATTGTTTCTGCAAACAAGCGCATCCCTTTTATAATTAGATTCTTACAATACGCCGTGTCTTTAT
>JAGPVI010000108.1 GCA_018067115.1 Bizionia sp.
CAACCCAGCCCTCTTTAACGTTTATAGGGTGTAATAAATGAATGTCATCTGTCTTTAAGAGCATTTGAAATTCAGCTAATCGTTTTTTTCCTAATAACAGTTTTGCCGAATCACCTTTTATTCCCATAGGATCGATAGCATTTGGGGTAATTACATACTTAAAAATATGGTTATTATCGTAATAACTGATTACAATAGAATCGTTAAATTTAATGTCCTTTAATATGTCGTTTAAATAAGATTGTAATTCAAGTTCTTCTGGAAAAGCAGACTTGTTTTTAGTATAACTTTTAATAGATGACACCAAAGCGGCATACACATTTATCCCTGCTTGGGCTCTAATAATTGCGTCGGAATGTGTTTTATGTAATTTGGCTTGTATTTTTTTCTGCTCAAACTCCTCATAAGAAGAAATTAATTTATGTAAAAACACGGCTCCTACACTAAGGACTGCTATAATAAGTAAAAGTCGTTTGCTAATTTTCATTAGATAGGAATGTATTTTTTAATTAGAGATTTGATTAGCAGGCAAATATAATCTAATTTTTATTTTTTCAGTATTTTATTGGCTTAAAGCCGGCGCTAATAGGGTGGGACAATTATGTTATATTAGAAGTTTTGGTGGTATTATATAGAATAACGATGTTCGGAATATTTTTTTAATAGTCAATAAGCCTAAATTGAACTTTTTATTCGGTTGTATATTAAAATATCAATCCAAAGTGGTGGTAGGTTTTAAAAGTGTAAACCATAAAAAAAACAAGAAGCATAACGCGCTCTTTCGTGACAATGGCTGTATATTAGCGGACTTAAAAATAATCTACATAAAGACGCTTAAAGTCTTTTACTAATTAACATATATTATGAAACGTTTATCGTCGAATTTACTATTTAAAGTTTTTCTTGCCATAGTTTTAGGTATTGTTTTCGGATTGTATTTACCGGAGTCTATAAACAGAGTTTTTACAACCTTTAATTCGTTTTTCGGACAGTTTTTAAATTTTTCTATTCCTTTAATTATAATGGGGTTAATAATGCCGGCGATTTCCGATTTAGGAAAAGGTGCTGGTAAATTATTATTGCTAACCGCAGCTATTGCTTATGGGTCGACATTGTTTTCGGGGTTTATGACGTATTTTACAGCATCCAATATATTCCCACAGCTTTTGGAGTCTCACGTTAATGATGCGTCACTTATTTCCGATTCTGGTCGCGAATTAACACCGTATTTTAGTATCACAATTCCACCGGCATTAGATGTTATGACGTCTTTAGTTTTAGCATTTGTTATTGGTTTAGGCTTGTCGTATCAAGAGAAGTCAAGCTTAAAATTTGTGGTTAAAGATTTTCAGAAGATAATAATGCAACTTATAGAAAACGTCATCGTTCCATTATTACCACTATTTATTTTGGGGATATTTGCAAGCATGTCATTTAGCGGAAAAGTATTCTCTATACTATCTGTATTTGTTAGTATTATAGGTGTCATTTTCGCGTTGCACATTTTATTATTATTGCTCGAATACACTATAGCGGGTGTGTTAACCAAGAAAAACCCTTTAAAATTACTAGCCACGATGATGCCCGCTTATTTTACGGCTTTAGGGACACAGTCTTCGGCAGCAACGATACCGGTAACTTTAAAGCAGTGTTTAAAAAATGGCGTTACAGAAAAAACAGCAGGGTTTGTTATTCCGTTATGTGCAACCATTCACCTGTCTGGAAGTATTATGAAAATTACAGCCTGTGCTATGGCTTTAATGATTTTAGAAGGTATGCCGTTTAGTTTTACGCTCTTTGCAGGTTTTATTTTTATGCTAGGAATTGCTATGATTGCAGCGCCGGGAGTTCCTGGAGGTGCTATTATGGCTGCAGTAGGTATTTTACAATCTATGTTAGGTTTTACAGAAGAAATGTTGGGCTTAATGATTGCCTTATACATTGCTATGGATAGTTTTGGAACCGCTTGTAACGTAACGGGCGATGGTGCCATTTCTATAGTGGTTAATAAAATTACTAAAGAGAAAATGGTGGCTTAAACTTTAATAGCACCCTATTTTTGTAATAGTTTTAATGTTGCTTTTTAGATATCTAAAGAGTGATTATTTTCTAAACTGTTATAATTAAAGAAGCTATGTCTTTTAATTGATAGTCATTTTTTCTAGGTTCGGCAAATTGACGTTCAAAAAATCAACACCTAATTTCCCGCTTTCAGTGACCATAAATTTCCATATAACAGGGTAGTTTTGATTTGGATCTAAATACATATACAATTCGTCATTAATTTTATAATGTTTTAATTTGTAATTAGTATTGTCGTTACTATAGAATTGATTTTGTTTTAAATATAAATTAATGGTTAACGGGATCGTATTATCTTCAAATTTATAGTCGCCAACATATTTTTTTACGTCATTTTCTAGAGGTATTTTACCTAACATCTGCAATGGTAATACTTTGTCCTTTTCATTTAGTAAAGAGTCAATTTCTATATAGGTTTCAATCGCTTTTATACGATACCTTTGACTAAGAACGAAGACATTTCCTCTATCATTCATGAACTTCGCAACATATCTTTTATAGGCTTCATCATTTACGTAATAATTAATTTCCTCATTAGAAATATCATCAAATTTTAAACGATAGACATTCCAGTTCTTAGTGTGAGTAAAATCAATATTGGTGTACACAGTACTGCGAATCCTTTCATTGTACACCTGTATACCTTCATTGATGTTGACGTATAATTTTTTTATATTTTTTAGTGCAGGAGTGTATTTTATAGGTAATATATCTATATGTCTCATTAAATTGTCATACCCATTTTTATTAATCACAAAATCGTAATAGAAATTACCTAATGGCTGTACTCTCCCATTTTTGTAATCTTCAAAAGTTAAAGAATTGTTGGTGTCTAAAATTTTTTTCTGAAGGGAATCAGATTTTAAATACGTATTGATATTTAGCTGCGAATTTGCTATATCTTCTAATAAGTTATTCTGAATTTCCTTCAATGCTAAAACGACTGTCTTTTCATTTTTCTGAAGTTCATTTTTGTTATTAATGTTCAAAGCTATTAAAATACCAATGACAACGAGTATAATTTCTCCAATGGCATAAATAAGATATTTGCTGAATTTATTTTCAGATAATAAACGCTGTCTAACTTTTCGAAATAGTTTTATCATTGTAGTGATGAATTATAACGGAAGTAGGCATAAGATTGTAGATCGTAAAGAAGCGCTAACTACTAAGTTACTTAAAATAATTGAGAAAAATTAAAATAATAAGTGGTTGTGACTATGTAAAGCGCTGGCAGTTAGCGTTTAGTGTGTTCGGTTTTGTTTTATCCTATTACCAACGTGCTAAACGTGCCCAGTTTTAATGCTCATAGTATAACTTGGGTATTATTCATTTAACAAATACAAACCGAATGGAAATCTGCGAGTAATGTCTTGGTAAGTAGGCGAGGACAAGCAATGGATTATTTACGGTGTTGTAAAACGTTTTTTATTCTCTGTTTTTGATAAGTTCATTTCCAAAATATAGAACAGATAAACTAATTAAAAGACAAGGAAATAGTCCAGTTACAAATCCAGTTGGAAATCCGTGTTTTGCCATAACTAAAATAAAATAAGCAATGTAACCAAATCCGAACTTGAGCATTCGTTCCATTCCGCTCATTTTTTTTGTCAGAGTAACTATGAAAAATGGAATAAAAATGCTCAATAAGTATCCTCCAAACACACTATTCATATTTGCGTTTGAGTCCAAAGTCAGAAAACCAATAATTCCCATTAAGACTAAATTCAGAGCCAATAGAAAAAGTCCGTTAATTATTTTTGTTCCGATATTTTTTTCTCGAATCGAATTGTCCGTTAAAATCAGTTCTTTTGAGTCAATTTCCAGAACTTCACAAATCAAATTTAGAGTTTTGCCTCTTGGTTCACTTTCAGAGTTTTCTATCCGTTGAATTGTTCTCAAATTTATTTTTGCTTGTTCAGCTAACTCCTCTTGAGTAAGTCCTTTGATTTTTCGGGTTTCACTTATTTTTTTTGCAATCCAGTTCATTTGTTTGTTACTTTTATTTAACTCGAAAAGTAGTATTTTGTTCTAAATTTGATAACGGTTTTCATTTGACTTTTAGACGACATTTACTTTGTCGTTAAATGTCGCAAATGTTTTACAACGTTGTTGTGTATGGTTTGTTGCGGGTTTTAAGCACCTAATTTAGTAAATTAAAACCGAATAGAAATCTTCGAGTAATGTCGTCTTAAGTAGGCTAGTGCCTCTAATTTTTCTCTATGTCTAGCTTTAAGTTTTATTATTTGCTCAATGCTTTTAAAATACGTTCTTCATTGATTACTATATCTCGAAATAATACGTGTGGAAATTCGTTGTATTTTGAGATTTTAAAAGCCTCTGCGATATTTAATAGTGTGGACGCTGTTATTAGTGATAAATTCATTTCGGTATCCATTTCGCAATCTGTTACAAAATCGTCACTGAACTCTGGTGCAACCAATAAGATTTTAACGATGCGCAAATCATTTTTTAAGGCTAAGTTTTGATGCGATTTTAATTGTCTTGAAACCGTACTAAACTTATTGTACCCTCTTTCTTTAC
>JAGPVI010000111.1 GCA_018067115.1 Bizionia sp.
ACCGAAACGCATATAAAAAATAAGCGCATCGTATTACATTTAGAAATTGAGGTTACAGAATTAGCCGAGGTAAAAATAGGAAACACTTTAACGGGGAACTTATTCGATGATATTGCGAATTCAAAAGCGCAACGTCCAATAGATTTTTACGATGTTGGTATTCCTGGATATAAAGGAAAAAGAAAAACAAAGAGCGAGCGTTTATTGCATGAAGCGGGAGATTTTAAGCCTGCAATGTTATTAGGGTTACTCGGTGGGTCTTTGCCAATAAATCCAATTCTCAACGGGTTATCGGGACGAACAAAAATGCTTAAACAAAGAGTAGCTATGGAAAAAAATACCGAAGCTATGCATAAATTAATAAGTAAACTGGGGCCTGATTTCTTTAATAATTACCCCTTGGCTCCAGAGCGTAGAATGGAGTTTTTTTATTTCTGTGCTGAAGATGCGGGTTTTAATGAGCATATTGGTGCAAGTGATATTGAAATACTCACTTTTGTAATCGATAAATATAAAGACTTTCAAAAAAACCTTAATCAAAAAGATTAAGAGACTTTAGGAATGCTTTTTGAAACTAAAGGTTAATTTTGTAATTGAAATTTTCAGCTATGCATACACTAAAAAGACTAGTACTACTCTTAATATTACCTTTATTCGCTTTTACGGCAGTTCATAAATACTACGTTAGCGTTACGCAAATCGATTATCTCGAAGACAGAGAATCTGTGCAAATTATTACGCGAATCTTTATAGACGATTTCGAAAATGTATTACGCGAGCGATACGATTCGTCTTTGGTATTAAATGACAATAGGGACGAAGAGGAAATAGATAATTACATCGAAAAATACTTGCTGTCTCGAATTCAAGTCAGTATAAATAATGCGCCTGTCACGATTAAATACCTAGGTAAAAAATATACCGACGATATCGCAAACTGTTATTTAGAAATTACTAATGTGAAAGCTATTAAAAGTTTCGAAATTAAAAACGAAGTCTTGTTTGATATCTTTCCAGATCAAAAAAATATCGTACGTACACATATTAACTCTAAAAATAAGTCCTTCATACTTATTGCTCAAGACGATAAAGGTTTGTTAAAGTTTTAACAAAACAAAAGCCTTAAAAATTTATTATTGTTAAATTCAAATTCTATTTTTGAAAAAAAAACTAATTATGCGTAACATTAAGTATTATTTCCTGTCATTTCTTTTTGTGACTATTGGTGCGTTTGCTCAACAAGAGCAACAAGACCAACGTGTACCTCAAGAAGGACACAAAAACAATAACAAATTTAAGCAGCTGTACGAGGAGTTTTCTACTCCAAATATGTTTAGAGCGGCTTCTGGTGCGCCAGGTCCTGCATATTACCAACAGCAGGCAGATTATAAAATGGACATTGTTTTAGACGATGACAAGGCAATACTTACCGGTAATGAAACAATTACATATACTAATAATGCTCCAGAAACCTTAAATTATCTTTGGGTACAATTGGACCAAAACGTAAGAGCAAAAGATTCTAAGTCGCCTTTAATTGAGTCTAGTAATATGTCTCCAGTGCAACAAGCATCAACGTTTGCTAAAAATCATTTGGCAGAAACGTTCGATGGTGGTTTTAAAATTGAATCGGTTACAGATACTGATGGAAAACCATTAACGCACATGATTAATAGAACAATGATGCGTGTTGAAGTACCTCAAGGTTTAAAAACAGGCGATAAGTTTTCTTTTAATATTAAATGGTGGTACCAAATAAACGATCACGTTAAAGATGGAGGGCGTTCGGGATACGAATATTTTCCAGAAGATGGAAATAGAGCGTATGTTATAGCTCAATTTTATCCAAGAATGGCAGTTTATAATGATGTTGAAGGATGGCAGAACTCTCAATTTTGGGGACGTGATGAATTCGCATTGCCTTTCGGAAACTTTGAAGTAAACATAACTGTGCCTGCAGATCATATTTTAGATGCTACAGGAAAGCTTACCAATAGAAAAGAAGTGTTTTCTAAAGAAATGATGAAACGCTACGAAAAAGCAAAAAAATCTTACGACGAGCCTGTTTTAATTGTAACTCAAGAAGAAGCAGAACGTGCAGAAAAAAGCAAATCTACAAAAACAAAAACCTGGAAATTATACGCGGAAAATGTACGTGATTTTGGTTTTGCAACGTCAAGACGATACATTTGGGATATGATGGCCGTTAAATTAGGCGATAGAGATGTAATGGCTGTTTCAATGTACCCAAAAGAAGGAAACCCATTATGGGAAGACTGGTCTACAAAAGCGGTAGCAAGTACCTTAAAGACGTATTCTAGAATGACATTCGATTACCCTTACCACAAAGCGATTTCTGTGCACGCGCAAAGACAAGGTATGGAATACCCTATGATTTGCTGGAACTATGGCCGTCCTGATAAAGATGGTAATTATAGCGATAGAACAAAATTTGGAATGATGAGTGTTATTATTCACGAAGTAGGACATAACTTCTTCCCAATGATTGTAAATAGTGACGAGCGTCAGTGGACTTGGATGGACGAAGGGTTAAATACTTTTGTACAATATGTAGCCGAACAAGATTTTGGAAAATGGTATCCTAAAGCACTTTCAGAAGGACAAACAGCTTATCCTTCACGTCGCGGGCCAGCAGCAAAGATTACAGATTATATGGGTGGCGATCAAAATTTTATTGCACCTATTATGACTAAAGGTTTAAATACATATCAATTTGGTCATAACGCTTACGGAAAACCGGGGACAGCTTTAAATATTCTTAGAGAAACTGTTATGGGCGAAGAATTATTCGACTATGCTTTTAGAGAATACTCAAACCGATGGATGTTTAAGCACCCAACACCAGAAGATTTTTTCCGTACAATGGAAGATGCTTCAGCATTCGATTTAGACTGGTTCTGGAGAGGATGGTTCTACACTACAGATTATGTAGATATCGGAATTAAATCAGTGAAAAAATATCACGTCTCAGCAAAACCAAATAAGGAAGGTGCAAAAATAGCAGAACGTTTTAGCATCGATCCTAAAAGTTTAGTGTATTATATTGAAGAAGGAAGCGATGAGTTTTCAGAAGATATGAGAAATAGTAAAGACTTACAGAACGAAATACCTACATTAAAAGAGTATTTAATGGATAACTTCACGCCACAAGAAAGAGCTAAAATGGAGCAGCCTAAATATTTCTATGAAATAACTTACGATAAGCCAGGTGGATTAGTAATGCCAATTATTGTAGAATTTACTTATGCCGATGGTACAAGTAAAACTGAAAAGTATCCAGCTCAAATTTGGAGACTTAACGATAAAGAAGTGAGTAGAGTCATTGCTTCTACTAAAGAAATAGTAAAAATAACTGTAGATCCTAAGTTAGAAACTGCAGATGTTGATACGTCAAACAACTCTTGGCCAAGAGAAGTGCAACAAAGTGAATTTGATGCCTTTAAAAACAAGACACAAGACTAAATAAACGACTCTTTAGTTTAATAAAACCCACTCCTTTCGAGTGGGTTTTTTGTTACCCATACTAATGTATTTTATTAGTTGTTAGAAGATTAATTAATTTATTTCCCACATTATTTTCCTACATTAGTATTATTACTAACTAATCAAACAACTAAAAATATGGAGTCACTAATGATTTATGTGCCAATTGTTATGGCATTCTTGGGTTTAATTTATATGTGGATTAAACGAACTTGGGTTTTAAAACAAGATGCTGGAGATGGTAAAATGAAAGAGATTTCAGATCACATTTATCAAGGTGCTTTGGCTTTTTTAGGTGCAGAATATAGGCTTCTTACTGTTTTTGTAATTATAGTGAGTATTTTATTATTTATCGTCTCTCAAGTGGTCGATACCACACATTGGTTAATTGTTGTTGCCTTTATTTTTGGCGCTATATTTTCGGCATTTGCGGGTAATATGGGTATGAAAATTGCCACGAAAACGAATGTGAGAACTACGCAAGCTGCAAAAACAAGTTTACCTAATGCCTTAAAGATTTCTTTTGGTGGTGGTACCGTAATGGGGCTAGGAGTTGCAGGTTTAGCCGTTTTAGGGCTAACAGCATTCTTTATCTTTTTCTTTCATTATTTTATGGATGGCGTATGGGTGTCTACCGATAAGATGACTATTGTTTTAGAAACACTTGCAGGTTTTTCTTTAGGAGCAGAATCCATAGCATTGTTTGCGCGTGTTGGTGGTGGAATTTATACAAAGGCAGCCGATGTTGGTGCCGATTTAGTAGGTAAAATAGAAGCGGGAATACCAGAGGACGATCCTAGAAATCCAGCTACTATTGCAGATAATGTAGGGGATAATGTAGGTGATGTTGCTGGAATGGGAGCCGATTTATTTGGTTCTTACGTGGCTACAGTTTTGGCTGCAATGGTATTAGGGAATTATGTCATTAAAGATATGGGTGGGAGTATAGACGATGCTTTTGGAGGCATCGGTCCCATTTTGTTACCAATGGCTATTGCAGGTGTCGGAATTATTATTTCTATTATAGGAACGATGCTTGTTAAAATTAAAAATAATG
>JAGPVI010000114.1 GCA_018067115.1 Bizionia sp.
TGTGATGCTAAAATAGGAACGTTTACAAGTATTCCAGCAACTGTAACACTTGTAGAGACCCCCATATTTAGCACGAGTTTACTGGCTACTACATTAGTGAATACTTCATCATTTAAAGTTATGGTGTTGTAGAAGCCTAAAGATTTTGAGTGCACTTCGTAATCTACAGTAACAGGAAATCCTTGTACATCTTGAGTAACCTGATCACTTACTGAATACAAAATAGTATCACTAGAAGCATTTACATTATATAAAACAGCATTGTTAAGAGCGATTTCAAAAGCGATTAAATCTGATAATTCTGCAGGTAAATCTAATGTTCCATTTAGAGTTAATGACGTATCAGAACTTGTTAATGTACCACTAACCAAAATTCCACTCATTGTTCCATTGGCCGGTAAGCCAGCGTTTGCAGATAATGTAAAATCATTGCTGTTTATACTTTCAACCGTAAGTTCATCGGTAGAAAACATTACGTCTGTCGCGGCACTGCTGCTTGCTTCAACATCATAATTCCAAAAACTATCTAGATTTGTCGGAAAGTAATTCCCAGTAATGGTCGAATTATTAGGAGAGTCATCAGTAGTATTATCATCATCAGAACACGATGATACTAGTAATAATGCAATAAAAAGCATAAAATAATAAGGTTTTAGAGTCATATAAGTTATTTTTTTATAATGTGTTAAAAATAGAATAAAAAATAAGAACGTCATAAACTTAAACTACTATTTTTGTTTCTGTGATTTTACAATTACATTAGCATAAAAATAAACTATGGCAGGAAATTCCTTTGGAAAATTATTTAATGTTACCACTTTTGGTGAATCTCATGGGGAAGCAATTGGCGGAGTTATAGACGGTTGCTTACCTAATATTACATTAGATTTAGAGGCGATTCAGAATGAAATGAATCGCAGAAAACCTGGGCAATCTTCCATTGTAACCCAACGCAAGGAACCCGATACTGTTCGGTTTCTTTCTGGTGTATTTGAAGGCAAAACGACAGGAACTCCTATAGGTTTTATTATAGAAAATTCAAATCAGAAATCTAAAGATTATTCGCATTTAAAGGACACGTATCGCCCAAGTCACGCCGATTATGTTTACGATAAAAAATACGGTCATCGCGATTATCGTGGTGGTGGCCGAAGTTCGGCTAGAGAAACTGCTTGTCGCGTGGTGGCAGGTGCTATAGCGAAGCAAATGCTTGGCAGTATAGAAATCAATGCCTTTACCTCTTCGGTTGGAGATATTTTTATAGATAAGCCCTATCAAGATTTAGATTTTTCTAAAATAGAATCTAACGCTGTCCGTTGCCCGGATGCAGTGACGGCAGATAAAATGATTACTCGTATTAAAGAAATTAAAAAACAAGGCGATACTATAGGTGGTACCATTACATGTGTATTAAAAAATGTACCCGTTGGATTGGGAGAACCTGCATTCGATAAATTACATGCAGAATTAGGCAAAGCAATGCTGTCTATAAATGCTGTAAAAGGCTTTGAATATGGTAGTGGCTTTTGTGGTGCAAAAATGAAAGGTAGCGAGCATAACGATATTTTTAATCCCGATGGAACCACTAAAACCAATTTATCTGGTGGTATACAAGGTGGTATAAGCAACGGAATGGATATTTATTTTCGCGTAGCCTTTAAACCTGTGGCCACTATTATGCAGCCTCAAGAGTCTATAGACGCGCAAGGTAACACAATAACACTTCAAGGAAAAGGGAGACACGATCCTTGTGTTGTCCCTAGAGCTGTGCCTATTGTAGAAGCAATGGCTGCACTCGTTTTAGCAGACTATTTCCTATTAAATAAAATGTATAAATAGAAGAGTACCAATACTATATTGAAACACTAAAAAGATATATGAAATTAGCATTACACTGGAAAATAATTATAGGAATGGTTCTAGGAATCATCTTTGGGTTTGTAATGAATACCATAGATGGAGGAAAAGATTTTGTTATGGATTGGATAAAACCTTTCGGTACAATATTTATTAACTTACTAAAACTTATTGCTGTACCATTAATTTTAGCGTCTTTAATTAAAGGAATTTCTGACTTAAAAGATATTTCTAAAATTAAGGCTATGGGCTTACGTACCATTAGTATATATATGGGAACTACCATTATTGCTATTGTTATTGGGTTAACTATTGTTAACACTTTTAAGCCTGGAGTTGGAATGCCACAGGAAACCATAGAGAAAATTAAAGACACCTATCAGGGTTCTGCCAATATAATGATTAGCAAGGCTAATATGCAAAAGGAAACAGGGCCACTTCAACCCTTAGTCGATGTTTTTCCGAGTAATATTTTTAATGCTTTTGCTAAGCCAGAGATGCTTCAAGTTATCTTTTTCGCAATGTTTGTGGGAATTTGTCTTTTATTAATACCAAAGAAAAAAGCCAAACCATTAATTAAATTCTTCGACTCTTTAAATGAAGTGGTCATGAAGATGGTCGATTTAATAATGCTTTTTGCTCCGTATGCCGTGTTTGCGTTATTAGCTAATGTTATTATAGCATTCGATGATACTGAGATTCTGGTAAAATTATTATTCTATGCTGGTTGCGTATTATTAGGATTGGCTTTAATGATATGTTTTTATCTTCTATTAATATATATCTATACCAAAAAATCACCAATGTGGTTTTTAAGTCGCTTTAGTCCGGCACAATTACTAGCTTTTTCCACAAGTAGTAGTGCTGCAACTCTACCCGTTACTATGGAGCGTGTAGAAGAGCATTTAGGTGTCGATAAAGAGGTTTCTGGATTCGTTTTACCTGTGGGGGCTACTGTAAATATGGACGGTACGAGTTTATACCAAGGTATTGCCGCTGTTTTTATAATGCAGGTTATTTGGCCAGAAGGACTAACTTTCACCAATCAATTGGTTATTGTCGCAACGGCATTATTAGCTTCTATTGGTAGTGCTGCGATACCTAGTGCAGGAATGGTAATGCTTGTTATTGTACTAGAATCTATAGGGTTCCCTAAGGAATTACTCCCTATTGGGTTAGCCTTAATTTTCGCTGTAGACAGGCCCTTAGATATGTGTAGAACAGTAGTAAATGTAACAGGAGATGCAACCGTATCGATGCTTGTTGCTAAGTCTTTAGGGAAATTAAAAGATCCTAAACCCAAAGAATGGGATGATCATTACCCTAAGACTAAGAAAGCAGGGGAATTATAATATATTTTGTATTTTAGAGAAAGACGTTGTTTTAATTAAATAATTGTATTTAGTATGACTAAAGTAACACTTCCTGGTCCTATAGTTTCAGCGGGTTGGCTTTTTGAACATTTAAAAGCTGAAAACCTGATTATATTTGATGCAAGTATTCCTAAGGTTACAGATACTACCGCCAATACTTCTACAGATATTCAATTACCAAATGCACATTTTTTTAATTTAAAAACATGTTTTAGTGATGCTTCTAGCGCGTTTCCAAACACAATACCGTCGGAAGAACAATTTCAAGTAGAAGCTAAGAAACTCGGAGTTAATAGAAATAGTGCGATTGTTGTATACGATGATAAAGGTATATATTCTAGTGCCCGCGTGTGGTGGATGTTTAAAACTTTTGGACACCGTAATGTTGCTGTTTTAGACGGCGGATTGCCAGACTGGTTAGCACAACACTATCCTATAGAAGCTAAGAAAAACACTACGAAACAATTAGGTGATTTTGAAGCCCGTTTTAATCCGGAATATGTAACTTATTTTGAAGATTTAGAAAACGTATCGCAAAGCGGAAGACATACAATTATAGATGCTAGGAGCGAAGCTAGATTTAATTGTGAAGTGCCAGAACCTAGAGAAGGCTTGAGGAGTGGGACTATTCCTAATTCTAAAAACTTACCTTTCGAAGTATGCCTAGAAAATGGTAAACTACGTTCTAAACCCGAACTTCAAGCCGCTTTTGAGGCATTAGCACCAAAGGAAAACACAATCGTTTTTAGTTGTGGCTCCGGACTAACGGCTTGTATTTTAGATTTAGCAGCATCTGTGGCAGACTATAATAACACAAAAGTATACGACGGTTCTTGGACCGAATACGGTACTTTAAAACAAGAATAACTATGGAATCACCTATTAAATGGTCTAAAAAAGAGTTACTAGCTTATATTTTATTATATGTAGCAAATGCTGATTTAGAAGAGTCTAAAAAGGAACGAGAATATATTCTTAATAAAATTGATGAACAGACTTTTAATACTGTTCATAGAGAATTTGAAGCGGATAATGACTATCAATGCATTCAGAAAATATTAAAAGGTATTGAAACTCACGATTATTTTAGAGATGATTATCGCGATTTATTTGCAGACATTAAACTTATGATGTTCGCAGACGGAGAAGAGCATATTATAGAAGCTTCTATTTTTAATTACCTTAAAAAAATTATTAAAGTGTAATCATAAAAGATACTAAATCCACTTCTAAAACTGAGATAAGAAAACTCTTTCCTCTTGTTTATTATAAAGAGGTGTTGTGTTTAAAATAAAAGCCTCAAAACACGATATAACATTTTCAAAATTACTTTGAACCTCTTAAAGAGTAGACTACAATCTTTAAGAGAACTTAATTCATTCCTAATTAACAGAAATTAGGGTTAAGTTAATTAATACTGTTTTGAGACTTCTAAGTCTTAGACTATCAAATTAATTAAATTCTCAGCTTGCCAACAGCTCCATTTCGTAAACACACCTTTTCACTGAGTTAAGGCCATCTATTTACAAGAGAAAGCATTCTTACTAATTTAAAACTATTTTGTTCATTTATAAGCTGGTTTCAAGAATCTGAAAATAGAGTCTGCTGTAATTGTATTATCAACTTTATTAACATTGTTCTATTGGTTTACAGTTATAATAAACACTTTATAGGGTGTCACTCATCGACTATTTCTGCACTTTTAGGGGGTTAATCAATTACTTCAGTGCTTTAACGATTAAATTATAGCTTCCCTAATATCACCCTTATATTTACAGTGTTAATCAATTATAACACTTGTTCAAATGAAATTATTATCTACACTATTTTTCTTATTATTTGTTTCTTTTGCGACTGCACAAGACACCAAAACTGATAGTATTATTAATGATTCTATTGAAACAGAAAAAGCCAACGATACTTTAAATAACACTATTGTTATAAGTGTAAAAGGTATTAAGACAATGGAAGAAATAGATATTGAAAATTACAACAAGTCGACATATATTAAAATGATTTCCTCACAGAAAAGGAAAAGTAAGATAAGTTAGTTTGCAAAGGAAAGCCAATCTAAGTAAACTAGGATTAAAAAAGCCTGAATTTAAATAATTCAGGCTTTTTTTATGCTGTTGTGTTTCCTATAAATTTCGATTGTAATTCTGGTGTAGGAATCATACACTGTTCTTTCTTTCCAAACCATTTATATCTGTTTCTAGCTATTAAATCGTAAACAGCATTACGAATAAAAGGCGGTACGATTAAGTATACTACCAATACATTTACGGGGAACCCTAAATGTTTGGCAATGCGTAAAGCGGCAGTAGATTTTGATTTTACACCTTTCTCTGGAACATACAATAAAATGGAATCCGTTTTTGAAGGATCGATAGCATATTTATCTATTATTTCCTTTCCCACATCACTTTGTAACGCTGCGAATAAAAAGACATCTTTCTTGTCATGACGAATTATATACTGAATAGATGTATTACATAAATTGCAAACACCATCAAATAAAACAAGTTGTTTATGCTTCGGGATTAAAGTCATATTTTATGGTTTTACAGCTTCTACTAAATCTAATAAATCCATATTTACTAGCGTTGTAAATATACCATAATTTACAGTGACTTTATTTTTTTCAATTTTATCTATACTCCCTACAGAGCGACCATCTTGCATTCTTACGCGATCCCCAACCTTAAAAACAGGTCTTGGTTTTTCTACTATAACAGCCTTTTCTTTTGCTTTCTTTTTCTTTTCACGGATAACTTCTACCGTTTTCTCTGCTTCTTTTTTTACCTGAGTAACTTTCGCTTTAGTGATCTTTTTCTCTTTAGCAGTTACCTTTTTTCGTTTAGAGTTTTCTATTTGCACCAATTTAAAAAGCTCTGCCATTAATTCTTTCTTCTTATTATTTTCAAAGAAGCTCTCGGCGATATCATTTACTTTTTGTCCTAAGTAAATTAAGCGTTGATTGTCGTCATATAATTCTTGGTAGCTTTCTAGCTTTTTCTGAATTTTCTCATTAATCCCCTCAAGCTTATCTGCTTCTGTACGTTTTTTCTTTTCGTTTATTTTTAGAGATTCCGATGTTTTTTCTAATCGCGAGCGCTCCTTTTGAAGCTTCGCAATGGTAGCATCAAAACGTACTTTACTACGTTCTATTTTCTTTTTCGCCCTGTTTACTAAACTATAAGGAATTCCGTTTTTTTGCGCAACTTCAAAGGTAAACGAACTTCCCGGTTGCCCCAATGCTAAACGATACATAGGCTCTAGTGTACGCTCGTTAAACATCATGTTTGCGTTAATCATTTCTGGCTTTTCGCTAGCCAGAATTTTTAAATTTGCATAATGTGTGGTAATGATTCCGAAAGCATTTCGAGCATAAAACTCCTCTAAAAACGTTTCTGCCAAAGCGCCTCCCAATTCTGGATCGGATCCCGTACCAAATTCATCAATTAAAAACAGGGTGTTTTTATTACATTTTTTTAAAAAGTAATTCATCTGTTTTAATCTGTAACTATACGTACTTAAATGATTCTCTATAGATTGATTATCGCCAATATCCGTTAAAATACGATCGAAAATACTAACCTTACTACGCTCGTGAACAGGAATTAATAATCCGCTTTGAAACATTAGTTGTAATAATCCTACCGTTTTAAGCGTAATACTTTTACCTCCGGCATTTGGTCCAGAGATTACAATTATACGACTCTCTTGGTCTAATTCTATGGTCTGCGGATGCGTTATTTCCTTCTTTTCTAAATTATTTAAATAGAGCAGTGGGTGATAAGCATCACGTAGATATACATTTTTTTCTTCAGTAATTTCTGGTAAAATCCCGTTTATAGAATGTGCGTATTTTGCTTTTGCTGAAATAACATCTATCTCAGTTAAAAACAACTGATAGTTTTCTATTAGCGGATAATATTCTCGTAAAAAATTAGTGAGTTGTTTTAAGACTCTAACTATTTCTTCGGTTTCTTCGTATTCTAAATTATTTAATTCTCGCGTATGTTGTAGTGTTGCTTCTGGTTCAATATAAACGATACTACCCGTTTTACTTCCGCCCATAATAGCACCTTTTACCTTTCGGCGATACATTGCTTTTACAGCTAAAACACGCTTATTATCGACAACAGATTCTCGAATATCATCAAGATATTCTAAACCGTGGTACATATTTAAAGCCGAGGTGAAACTAGAATTAATTTTACCTTTAAGCTTATTTATGTTTTGACGAATATCGTAAAGTAAAGGCGATGCATTATCCTTGACATCGTTAAACCTATCAATGATAGCATCTATGGCTTCAATAAGCGCTTTGGTCACTTCTATTTGCGAGGCAAAGACGTGCAGCCCTGGGTAATAGTCTTCAAATTTCTTTAAAAATCTCACTATCTCATTACACGTTAGAGAAATAGAAACGATCTTCTTTAAACTATGAGGTTCTAGAAATG
>JAGPVI010000124.1 GCA_018067115.1 Bizionia sp.
AAAGTAAAGTTTGGGTACACGCCGAATTAAATAACGATACGATTGCTTTTACCGCAGATAGTGATGCTATTATTACCAAAGGAATTATAGCTATATTAATTCGTGTGTTTTCAAATCAGCATCCAAGTGCGATTATAGAAGCAAATACCGATTTTATAGATGAAATTGGGTTAAAAGAACACTTATCGCCAACGCGTGCCAATGGATTGGTAAGTATGATAAAACAATTAAAAATGTATGCCATTGCATACCAAACACAATTAAAATAAATCATTTTAATTAGGATATATATTTTAAATACTGCTTTCAAAATCACGAAAGCTTAAATAGATAACGATGAGCGATACAACTATAGACACACAAGCATTGGGAGAGAAAATTGTAAAGGTTATAAAAACCATTTACGATCCAGAAATTCCTGTAGATATTTACGAACTTGGATTAATTTATGACGTTTTTGTAAATGAAGATTACGATGTTAAAATATTAATGACGCTTACAACTCCAAACTGCCCAGTAGCCGAAACGTTACCAATGGAAGTAGAGGAGAAAGTAAAGTCTTTAAACGAAGTAAAAAGTGCTGAAGTAGAAATTACTTTCGATCCACCATGGACTCAAGAATTAATGAGTGAAGAAGCAAAGCTAGAGCTTGGAATGCTTTAATAATATTTCAAGATTTAAAACAAAAAAACACGCTTAGCTCTTTAATTAGTTAAGCGTGTTTTTTTATAAATTGTATTGTACAACATAAAGGGTTCATTGTAAAAGTGAATGCTTTTAATATTAAGTTATTTTAACTAAAAACATATAATGGCAGACGAAATTATTAATCGCGTAGCAAATAGTAAATTAGTGGTATTCGATTTAGAAGATTACTACCCGCAGGGAAAACGTACTCTTTTTGATATTAAAGATTGGTTGTATGAAGGGTTTGTGCTTCGTGAAAAAGAGTTTCGCGACGCTGTAAAAACTTACGATTGGTCGCAACACCAAGACCAGTATGTGGGGCTTATTTGTTCTAGTGATGCTATTGTGCCAGCTTGGGCTTATATGCTTATCACTTTTGCGCTAGAGCCTTATGTAAAACGTACGGTTTTAGGAGATTTATACGCCTTAGAAACAGAATTATACCAAGATATTATAAGAAATATTGAAGTTGAAACGTATAGAGATCAACCCATAATCATAAAAGGTTGTTCTAAAAAACCAGTACCAACGGCTGCATATATTATGTTGTCTCAAGCTTTAAAGCCAGTAGCTAAATCTATTTTATTTGGTGAGGCCTGCTCATCTGTACCTTTGTATAAGAGGAAATAATTTTTAGTATGATATTTATTTATTATATTTAGTAGCCTAAATAAAGTATATAGAGTAAATTTGCACCTTCAAAAAACATTAAAGATGAAAAAACTTATTTTATGCGCTGCATTTGTATTGGGAATGACTGCAATGCAAGCTCAAACTAAAGAAGAGTTAAAAGCACAGAAGTCTGAAAAACAAGCCGAGGCAAATAAATTACAAGCGGAAGCTGATGGTTTACAAAAGCAAATTGATGCATTTCCTGGTTGGAAAAAAGGCGCTTTTGGTACGATTGGAGGAAGTTTATCTGAATTTAATAACTGGTATTCTCAAGGTTCTCCAAACAACAGTTCGGCTAACTTAGGGTTTACAGTAAACGCTTTTGCTAACTTAAAACAAGAAAAGTTTTTCTGGAGAAACGCTTTAAACGTAAACTTAGCGTGGGTAAAATTAGACGATAAAGACGACCCTAATGACAGTAGTGAGTTTAGAGAAGCGACCGATGTTTTTAATATTTCTTCTTTATATGGAAGAAAATTAAGTGAAAAATTCGCAATTTCTGCATTAGGAGAATACCGTACAACTTTATTAAATAATTTTAACGATCCTGGGTATCTAGATGTTGGGGTTGGAGGAACTTGGACGCCAATTGAAAATCTATTTGTAGTAATACATCCTTTAAACTATAACTTTGTGTTTAGTTCTGGAGATACCGTTTTTGAGTCGTCTTTAGGTGCTAAAATAGTAGCAGATTATACAAGACAGATTGGTAAAATTAACTTTAAATCTAACTTGTCTTTATTCTATAGTTATGAAGATGCAGATTATTCTAACTATACTTGGATTAATTCATTTTCTTATAAATTATGGAAGAAAATTGGCGTTGGTTTCGATTTTGGTTTAAGACAAAACAAGCAAGAGGCTTTAAATTATGCGCTTGCTAATGCGGTGCCTCCAGCGAGCCCAACGTTCGATAACGTAGACAACGAATTACAAACCTATTGGTTATTAGGTTTAAGTTATGCTTTTTAAAGGATACTTTATAATAACACCAAAGGATAATAAAAAACGCGATACTTATTTAAAGTATCGCGTTTTTTATTTGCGTTAAGGATGGAGGCTTTGTTGGAGCTCTCCCAGTTTTATTTGGGAAGCGACTGCCGAGAGCCTGACCTTTATGGTAACGCCCAAAATAGACTACTCTTCTTCGTCTAAAGCATCGTAATCGTAATCGGGATATAAAAAATGATTGTATGGAAAACGGGTAACGTGAATATCGCGAACCTCGTCGTAAATACGTTTTTTAAAGTCTTCGATGTTATTCTTGTTTAAAGCCGAAATAAAGAGCGCATTGTTTTCGCCCACGCGATTCATCCATGTGCGTTTCCATTCGGCTAACGAATAATGTTCTTCACCGCGTTCTGCAATAAGATCGGTCTCATCGAAAGGTTCTGCTTTGTAAGCATCAATTTTATTAAAGACCATAATTGTTGGTTTATCGCTACCACCAATTTCTCCAAGAATTTTGTTTACAGAAGCAATATGATCTTCAAAATTAGGATGCGAAATATCGACAACGTGCAATAATAAATCGGCTTCGCGAACCTCGTCTAGCGTACTTTTAAAACTATCGACTAATTGTGTTGGTAGTTTTCTAATAAACCCAACGGTATCGGTTAATAAAAACGGCAAGTTTTGTATTACCACTTTACGAACGGTTGTATCTAGAGTTGCAAACAGCTTGTTTTCGGCAAATACGTCACTTTTGCTTATGGTATTCATAAGTGTCGATTTCCCAACGTTTGTGTAGCCTACAAGTGCAACACGTACCATTTGCCCGCGGTTACCACGTTGTACAGACATTTGTTTGTCTATAACTTTTATTTTATCTTTTAATAACGAAATACGGTCTCTTACAATACGTCTGTCGGTTTCAATTTCTGTTTCACCAGGTCCACGCATTCCAATTCCCCCTTTTTGTCTTTCAAGGTGAGTCCACATTCCTTTTAATCGCGGTAATAAATACTCGCATTGTGCTAGTTCTACTTGAGTTCTTGCATAACTAGTTTGAGCGCGTTGTGCAAAAATATCTAATATTAAATTGGTGCGGTCTAGTACTTTACAGTTTAATATTTTACTAATATTTCGTTCTTGAGCCGATGATAACTCATCATCAAAAATGGCCGTTCCTACATTATTGTCTTCTATATACTGTCTAACGGCTTCCATTTTTCCTGTTCCTATAAACGTTTTAGGATTTGGCATTTCCATTTTCTGTGTGAAGCGTTTTAACACCTCACCACCTGCAGTATACGTTAAGAACTCCAACTCGTCCAAATACTCTTGAGACTTGTCTTCGTCTTGGGTTTTAGTAATTACTCCTATTAAAACTGCCTTTTCTAAGGCGATATCTTTTTTTTCTAACATATATTAATTTAAAGTGCAAAGTTACGTAAATGAAATCAGATTAATTTCTCTATTTTTAAAGACTATAAATACCACAGACTTGATATTAAACACTTTTAAATCTAAATTAAAAAAATATACTGTCGCATTTTACAATATTGAAAACTTATTCGATATTTATAACGATAAGGTGACACGTGACAACGATTTGCTGCCAAATGCTACGCGTCGTTGGACAGTTAAAAGATACCAAAATAAAATTAGAAAACTGTCGTTTGCGATTTCTAATATTGGTAAAGAAGAAACCGATATGCCGCCAGCAATTATTGGTCTTGCCGAAGTTGAAAATGAAGCGGTTTTAAACGACCTAGTGTCCTTTACACATTTAGAAGATTACAACTATAAATTTATACATTATGACTCGCCAGACGAACGTGGTATTGATGTGGCGCTACTTTATAATGAGGATGTTTTTAAAGTAGCCTATTCTAAAACGTATGCTTTAACTCTCATTGACGCTATGGGTGTGCAAGATTTTACCCGCGATATTTTACTGGTTAGTGGCTTGCTTGATGGTTTAGAGCTTCATTTAATAGTAAACCATTGGCCCTCGCGACGACTTGGAGGTGAGAGTAGTGAGTACAAACGTATTATTGCGGCAAGTAAAGTGGAGGAGATTATAACAGAGTTGAAAGAAAAAGATCCCAACGCGAAGGTGGTAGTAATGGGCGATTTTAACGACGATCCATCTTCTAAAAGTATTAATCAATTAGTTGGTAGCCATAACTTGTATAATCCTATGGATACCTTGCTAGATCTCGATCGGGGTACTACGGTGCATAACGAAGCTTGGAATTTATTCGATCAGTTTTTAATAACTCCAAATTTCTTTGAACGTAAAAAGAATGCCCTACGGTTTTATAAGGCCAATATTTTCGACCCGGAGTTTTTAAAGCAACACGAGGGGCGTTATGAAGGAAACCCGTTTAGAACGTATGTTGGTAAAAAATATCTGGGGGGTTATAGTGATCATTTTCCAATTTATATGACCTTATCAAAAAAATAAGGAAAGCCGATTAGTAGCATCGGCTTTCCTTAAAGAATTAGTATTTATTAGTAATGATTATTTATTACCAAGTAGTAAAAGCTCATTGCACACCACTTCTGTGGTATAGCGTTTTATGCCATCTTTATCTTCCCAAGAACGGGTGGTAAGTTTTCCTTCTAAAGCAACTTCTTTACCTTTCTGCAGGTATTTTTCTGCAATAGAGGCAACGTTT
>JAGPVI010000033.1 GCA_018067115.1 Bizionia sp.
TGTACAACACGAAACATTTGCACCAGTTTTATATTTAATTAAATATTCAGGAGATGTTCATGATGCATTAGAATTGCAAAATGGAGTTGGTCAAGGATTATCGTCTGCAATTATGACGAATAGTTTACGCGAGGCAGAAGCATTCTTATCTGTTCAAGGATCAGATTGTGGAATTGCGAATGTTAATATTGGAACGTCAGGTGCCGAGATTGGTGGTGCTTTTGGAGGTGAAAAAGATACAGGTGGCGGACGTGAGTCTGGGTCTGATGCTTGGAAGATATATATGAGACGCCAAACAAATACAATTAATTATACTGCCGATTTACCTCTTGCTCAAGGGATTAAATTCGATCTATAGTATTTAGAATTATAATTTTTTAAAAAACCCGTAGCGAAAGCTGCGGGTTTTTTTTGTTATAGCATTTTCCTACACGTTCGCCTATGTAATTGTGTTATTGGTCGAATAATATTGAAACAATAAAACATTAGTGCATTTCATATTGTTTTTTTTAATAACTTAATAGTCAGTAACTTAAAAACTAACGCGAAAATGAGTAAAAAAGCAACGTATATCTTAGGTCTTTTTCTAACCATTGTATTTGGTACTTTCTTGTTTTATAATTTATGTTGTACGGCTCTTAATGAGGACGAGGCATTGGAAGAAGTCACAGAAGCTATTGAGGTTAAAGAAGCAGTTAAACCGGCCACCAAAACAGAGTTTTCTATGGTAGATAATAAAAGTGGTGTATCGTTTCATTCTATGGCTAATTTTAGTTTTAGGTTTTCCAATGCAATGGTGGTAAAACCTGTGCCAGAAGCATTAAAGCGGGAAGTCGATAGATTAGCCACTTTTTTAAACGATAACCCGTTAAAAACCGCCGAAATTACGGGATACTACCGCGACGACGAAGTAAATACTACCGCCTTTCCAGATTTAGGTTTAGCACGTGCAAATGCGGTTAAAAGCTATTTGATGTCGCAAGGCATCTCTTCGCGATCTATAAATACTTACGGCGAATTAAACGGTACAATAGAGCCAGATGAGGGTGGTGTCTTTTTTGGGCCTGTAGCTTATAAGGTTGGAACGCTTAACGAAAATGACACGCGTCTAAAAGAGGAAATAATGAAGCTTAATAAAGAAATAAAAGCAGATCCATTAGTGATGTATTTCGATATTGGAAATACGGCTATAAACCTCTCTGAAGCACAACGTGATAAAGTAGCTAAAATAGCTCGAGTGTTAGATAAATCTGACAATGTGAAGCTTCAAATTATTGGTCATACAGATAATACAGGCGATCGCCAAAATAACATCGATTTAGCTTTAAAAAGAGCAGGTTTTATAAAAGAGTATTTTGTAGATAACGCCATTTCGGAAGCTAAAATTGAAACGTCTTCTAAAGGGCCAGATGCTCCTATTGCGAGTAATGATACCGAAGAAGGGCGAGCTAAAAACCGAAGAGTAGTAGTAACCATTAACTAACTAAAAACCATAAAAATATGAACTGGTGTATATTTATTCCTTTAATAGTAGGACTTTTAAGTGCAATATTTGGGTATTTAATAGGTAAAATTTCGGGTGGAGCAACGCCGCGCACAGAAATGCCTAATACGGATATCTACAAAAATAGAATAGCGAAATTAGAAGCCGATTTAGAAGCTTGTAAAGCAAGTAAAGTTGGCAGTGGTAAACCGGCAGGAAAACCCTCTGGCGCAGGAAACGCAGGAGCGCAGTCTAGTATGATGGTCTCAAAGGTCTCCGTTCCCGAAGCATCTGTTAAAGCAGAAAAGCAACCACAAACGCAAACACCTCCACCCACATCATCATCATCATCAAGCTTTGATGCGGCGGCCGCGAAAGCAGCCTTAGGTAAGGCGGTAAAACAAAATGATTTAAAAGTTGTTGAAGGGATTGGGCCTAAAATAGCCGAATTATTTCATTCGCATAATGTAAAAACATGGCAAGATTTATCGCAGTGTAGTGTCGAGAAGTGTACCGAGGTTTTACGTGCTGGAGGAAAACGTTTCGAAATTCATAAACCTTTTACTTGGCCCAAACAAGCAAAATTAGCTCACGAGGGGCAATGGATTAAATTAAAAGAGTGGCAAGATGTTTTAGATAAAGGTCAGTAGTCAAGATTTATAGTGTTAATCATTACAACATAAAAAGACCAGAAATAAAAAAGAGTTCAGTAGTTAACGACTGAACTCTTTTTTTTAGTGTAAACCCTGTTTCAATGCCAAACTTTTATGGGAGAAACAAGGTTTGTAAAGTTGATTAATAGCTCTGTAAAGATGGCTATTGTTTACGGTAATTATGTATACTAATGTGTGTTTGGTTGTATTAACTGTATAAATGGTAGCGTTTTAAATTAACTGTATTTTACTTTCCTTAAAATTCTAATGGCATCTTTGTAATGTGAGTAAACGGCGGTGCTGTGAGATTTTAAATAAGGCTTGGCTTCTTCTAATTTATCGATGGCTTCGTGGAATAAATTCATATAACAAATAAGGTAGGTTGCTGGCAAATTCAATAAGTCTTTTTCTTCTTCTATAGAGAGTGTCACGCCACGTTTTAAACGCTCGATGATAGCGTTATTAATATTGTAAATATGATGAAGGATCTTTTTATCAAATTGAGGAGCTTCAAATACTAAATGAGATTCTATGGAGTAGCTGAGGTTGTCGTTAAACCGTATAAGAGTTTCCTCTAACGGATAGTGTTTAAAATTATCTTGCAATCCTAAGTGCACGTACTCTATAATTTTAAAGCTATCCTCAGTCATAGTAATAGCTACCTTGTCTAAATTAGAGTAAAATAAGCGTACCTGTTCGTTTATGAGTTCAATATCGACACGCGAGAGGTACGTTTCGGACGTTGCTTTCTTTTCTTCTGCGGCCCAACACACCACGAAATATTCTTTAAAAACTTTGTATTGCGGATTGTAATCTTTACGTTTTTTCATAAAATCGAAAACTCCATCAAGCGTATAGCCAATTGTATTCTGCGAGTGCTTTTCGATTGCGAAAACTGTTTTAGAATTGACATCGGTAATATCACTTTTAAAAACTTTGGGCATGCTAATACTACCTTCTCTAAAAAAGACAGCGCCACCGTAATATTTCCAAATGTTTTTTCTGAGTGACGTTAAACCGGCAGTCGCTCTAATAGTTACTAGTCCTACAACTTTGTGTTCTGGTAAATGCGGAAAAGACACATTTTCGTATTGTACAATTGGTGGATTATGTAAATACGCATTTACGAGATTCTGGATTTTAGAATCGTCAAAAAACTCAACTCCTACAATCGAGCTATCTTCATCTTCTATTCCAATAACAATAAACGAATTATTTAGGGGGTTACTATTGGCTAAAGCGCACACGTGTTTTAAAAACTTAGCCTTACCTTCTTTATGGCTAATATCAATTTTACGTTTTTTATCATAAAAACTGTTCTCGTCGTTATGGGCGAGTAGGTTTTTTATAAGTAAACGTTTATTAATCATAATTTTAAGCAGGTAAATTGAGGTAAGTCTATGCTGTGCTTGTCGATTTTTATACTGTGTAAGTTACAATTCTTTTTTTACCAAAGTAGAACTCGCTTGAGCGGTTGGAAACACTAATAAATCGGCAATATTTACGTGTGGCGGTCTCGTAATTGCAAAATAAATAATATCTGCAATGTCTTCTGGCTGTAGCGCTTTATAGCCTTGGTAAACGTTATCTGCAATGGCATCACCTTTAAAACGTACTTGCGAGAATTCGGTTTCTACTAAGCCTGGGCTTATAGCTCCCACTTTAATTCCGAAAGGATTTAAATCTATACGCATACCCTCGGTTAACGCTAAAACAGCGTGTTTACTCGCGCAATACACATTGCCATTTGGGTAGACTTCTTTTCCTGCCGATGACCCAATATTTATAATATGTCCCGATTGTCTTTTCGTCATCTGCGGTATCACGGCTTTGCTAACATAAAGCAACCCTTTTACATTGCTATCCATCATAGCGTCCCAGTCGTCCAAATTACCATCTTGTATGGGGTCTAATCCGTGAGCGTTCCCGGCGTTATTAATTAAAATATCTATAGTTTTAAAATCTTCGGGTAAACTGTTAATTGCATTAAACACCGCGTTTTTGTCCTTAATATCAAAATTCAAAGTGTGTACTCGGCAATGCTTATCTAAGTCTTTTTTTAAAGTATCCAAGCGGTCTTGTCGTCTGCCGCATAAAATTAAAGCAATGCCGTGTTTGGCGAATTCGTTAGCCGTAGCATATCCTATTCCGCTAGTGGCACCAGTAATTAAGGCTGTTTTAGTCATTATTAATATTCTTTTTAGATATAAGTTTAATTGGCTATTAGATGTTGATTTTATCCCATCATAAATGTACTCATTCGCGGTTAACTTTATATCTAATCTATAAGTTTTTCTATTTTTATAGTATGCGGGAAGCCCAAGTTTTTAGAAAATAACGCTGTGTTAACAAATTTTAACTAATTAAGAATAAGTGTATTAAACAACTTATTAACAGCGGATTATATTTTTTATGAGATGCTTTTTAGAAAATAATTGGTAATCTTTTTTCTACAAGAAATCTAATTTGGTTTAAAGAGACGTATATTATAATGAACTTAAAAACACATTGAGTATGAAATTGTTAAAGCCATTTAAAATTTTTATTTTATCACTATTAGCTATTACCTTATATAATTGTGATGATGATGATTCTTCATCTAAAATAGAAGAAGGGAATTCAAATATTTCTGTTAGACTTACAGATAATCCAGGTGATTATGACAATGTCTTTGTAGAGATTGTAGATGTTATGGTGAAAGTTAATGATTCGAGCACAGGAGAAAATGGATGGCAAAGTGCCGGTGCTATTAACACAGGGGTTTACGACCTTTTAGAGTTAACCGGAGGAATTAATGTATTATTAGTAGATGGTTTTCAAGTGCCGTCAGGAACGCTAAATCAAATTAGATTGATTTTAGGCGAAGATAATTCTATAGTTATTGATGGTGAGACTTTTCCATTAAATACGCCTAGCGCTCAACAATCTGGATTAAAAATTAAGATTAACGAACAGCTATTGCCAGGATATACTTATGATATTGTATTAGATTTCGATGTAGACCAATCAATAGTTGTGGCAGGGAACTCTGGAAATATTAATTTAAAACCTGTTATTCGCGCTGCAACTCAGTATACTTCAGGAGGTGTAGAAGGAGATGTAACACCATTCGATTTTCAAGTGGTAGCATCGGTTGATGTTTCTGGAGATATAATTTCAGCATATACTGATGTCAATGGGGCTTTTTTGCTTAACGGTATTCCAGGAGGTGTCCATACGGTAACACTTACTCCAGATCCTATTTCGGGATATGCTCCTTTAATAGTTGAAGATGTTGAGGTTGTAAATGGAGAAATAACAAACATAGGTCTTCTTCAGTTTGAAATACTATAAGATGAGGTAGCTATTACGGCATCCGTTTATAATTCATAAATTGTGAGGCTACAAGATTTGTAGATATTAATGAGACAGTGATGTTCTAGATTCTCAGTCCGGTTTGTCTACAACAGTTAAATTATGTAGCAATACTTTATACTAGTTATAACGTTTATATTTAAATATTTGTTAAAGAGCAGCACGATTCGTGCTGCTCTTTAATTTTTAACCAATTTTTAACAGCATTCAAATAAAAAAATGGACAATTTGCATACCATTATTGAGAATATTATATTCAAGCCTGTTAAAAACAATTAAATGATGGAAGAAACTAGTACAGTGGATATTAAATCTATAAATGAGAAAATTGAAAGAGAAAGTGCATTTGTAGATTTATTAATGCTAGAAATGAACAAAGTAATCGTTGGACAAAAACATATGGTCGAGCGTTTGCTAATTGGCTTACTAGGTCGTGGCCATATATTATTAGAGGGTGTACCTGGATTAGCAAAAACTTTGGCTATTAATACATTGGCGCAAGCTGTAGACGGTAGTTTTAGTAGAATCCAGTTTACGCCAGATTTATTACCGGCAGACGTTACTGGTACCTTGATTTATAATATGAAAGAGAATGATTTCAAGATAAAAAAAGGGCCTATTTTCGCAAACTTCGTATTAGCAGATGAGATTAATAGAGCGCCAGCAAAAGTGCAATCTGCGCTATTAGAGGCGATGCAAGAAAAGCAAGTTACTATTGGAGATGAAACGTTTATTTTAGATAAACCATTTTTAGTAATGGCAACGATGAATCCTGTAGAGCAAGAAGGAACGTATCCTTTACCAGAAGCGCAAGTCGATCGTTTTATGCTAAAAACAGTAATAGATTACCCTAAGCAAAACGAGGAACAACTTATTATGAGAGCCAATTTAAAAGGGTCTTGGGAAAAAGTGAATCCTGTGGTTTCGGTTGCGCAAATATTAAG
>JAGPVI010000145.1 GCA_018067115.1 Bizionia sp.
TTGGCTTTTTCTTGAGAGAAATACGTTACCGTATACCCTAACCATTCCATTTTAAAAGTTTCTGGGTGATAATACAAAATGTATTCATCTTCTGGAGATTCTCCAACTCCACTTTCGTATGCAATTTTAATTCCTGGATAAGTTATACCTTCAAATTCTATAGCCTTAGCATCGCTAAAAATTATACCATCATCGGCTAGGACGAAAGGCATAGCATAAAAGTAAAACATTAAATTATAATAAAATTTTGGTGCATAACCTTTGTATTCTTCTTCAGTCTTATTTAAAAACCAAACCTCTTTACCATCGAAACCAATAGCATAATTCTCAGCTTCAATTAACGATTCTCTAGAGTTTAAGTTCGTGATTGTCACCTCATCTCCAGTTGGTTTTTTCATAGTAAACTCTAGAGATTGCATTGTTTTCCAATGCTCTAAGCCGCCGTGCGCTTCAAATATTTTAGAAATATCTTCAGGAAATGCTTTAGTGTCTTCCACTTGAACTTCTTGAGTAGTTTCATCAACAGTAATCGCTTTCTCTTCTTGTTTACACCCCATAAACACCAATACTATTAGTGCTATACCAAAATAGTTTTTCATTTTTTTTATTTTTCTAAATTATTATTAAAGTTGGTTGTCGAAAGCATAAGCTGAACATTACAAATTTATCTTTATTTTAATTATAGTGCCTAGTAAAAAACGTAGGCCCACTTCATTTGTAGAACCAATAAATCACTTTTAGCATTTCGTACCCTATTTGCTAATAGTACAAAAGAGCGGAAACAGTTAGACACTTAATATTATGGTTATTTCTAAGCCATTTCATACAGAAAACATAAATTTGCATTTATAATTAGAAGGTAATGGATATTAAACACATTAGCAGCGTACAAAACGCTTTAATAAAACAGGTTGTTCTGTTGAAAGACAAATCTCGCGAACGTAAAAAATCGGGCGTATTTATTATTGAAGGTCTTCGAGAAATTAAACTTGCTTTAAAAGGAGGTTATGCTATTGAAACAGTGTTATTTTATGCTGATTTATTACCAAAAGAGCAACTTCAAGGATTAAGTTTAAACGCATCTCAGTACATTGAAATAACGAAAGATGTCTATCAAAAAATAGCATATCGCGAAACTACCGAAGGTATAATTGCCATTGCAAAAAGCAAAGATAATACGATTGATAAATTAATATTTAATACCGACAACCCGTTGATTCTTGTTGCTGAAGCTCCAGAAAAACCTGGTAATATTGGTGCTATTTTACGTACCGCCGATGCTGCCAATGTTGATGCTGTAATTATTGCTAACCCTAAAACCGATTTATACAATCCTAATATTATTCGCTCTAGCGTGGGTTGCGTGTTTACCAACCAAATCGCTATGGGATCAACTAGTGATATAATAGCCTTTTTAAAATCGAAAAACATTGCTGTTTACGCAGCTATTTTACAAGATGCGGTCGCCTATCATACTGAAAACTTTACCACTCCAACAGCTATTGTTGTGGGCACCGAAGCTACAGGTTTAAGCGAAGAATGGCGTATTGCTTCTAAACAAAATATAATTATCCCAATGCAAGGCGAAATAGATTCTATGAATGTTTCTGTCGCGGCGGGGATTCTTATTTTTGAAGCTAAAAGACAACGTGATTTTAAATAAAAATTCAATATTATTTTATGACTGCCACTACTCTATTTTATATTATAATTTCTTTATTAATTATCAGTTTTATAATCGATAAAATATTGGATGCTTTAAATGCCAAGCATTATGATGATGCTATTCCGGAAGCTTTAAGCGATGTTTACGACGAAGAAGAATACAACAAATCGCAACGTTATAAAAAAACAAATTATAAATTTGGTTTGCTAACTTCTACGTTTTCACTTATACTAACGTTAGCCTTTTTCTTTCTAGATGGCTTTGCTTATGTAGATACTTTAGCGAGAGAATCGTCTTCTAACCCCATAGTAATCACCCTTATTTTCTTTGGAATTATTATGTTGGGTAGCGATATGTTAACCACACCTTTCTCTTATTATAAAACCTTTGTTATTGAAGAACGTTTTGGATTTAATAAAACAACAAAGCTTACGTTTTTAGTCGACAAACTAAAAGGTTGGTTAATGCTAATTATTGTGGGTGGAGGGATTTTAGCACTAATTACCTGGTTTTACCAAACTACAGGAAATGTATTCTGGGTTTACACTTGGCTTTTTATTGCGGTGTTTACTCTTTTTATGAATTTATTTTACTCCAAACTAATTGTCCCAATTTTTAATAAGCAATCTCAATTGGAACCCGGTGATTTACGCACTCAGATTTCTAATTATGCACAAACAGTAGGCTTTAATCTCGATAAAATATTTGTTATCGATGGCTCTAAGCGAAGCACAAAAGCCAATGCTTATTTTTCTGGATTTGGAAATCAGAAGCAAGTAACGCTTTACGATACATTAATTAGCGATTTAGACCCTGAAGAAATTGTAGCTGTTTTGGCGCACGAAGTGGGGCATTATAAGAAGAAACATATTATTTTTAATCTTTTTGCTTCTATAGTGCTTACAGGTATTACCTTATATATTTTGTCTTTATTAATTTCAAATCCATTATTATCTGAAGCTTTAGGAGTATCTACACCGAGTTTTCATATTGGTTTAATCGCTTTCGGTATTCTATACAGCCCGATTTCAGAACTCACCGGTTTAATAATGAATTGGTTCTCTAGAGTCTTTGAGTATCAGGCGGACGATTATGCCAAAAACACCTACAAAGCAGAACCTTTAATAAGCGGACTTAAAAAACTATCGAAAAATAGTTTGAGTAATTTAACACCGCATCCCGCTTATGTGTTTATGTATTACTCTCACCCAACATTATTGCAGCGCGTTCTTAATTTGAAAAAAAAGTAGCTCCAACCCTACTCTACATTTTAAATTACTCCACCACAAAATCGAAGTACTGATTACGGTACGGCTCATTTCTTAAAGTGAAATGCCACCATTCTTTGGGATAATTTCTAAAGCCGTTACTCGTCATTAATCCTTGTAAAAGATTTCGATTTTCAAGCTGTTTTTTTGTAAGATTAGTATTAGCAACCCAAGATTCTTTGCCAAAAAAATCGAAAGGCGATCCCATATCCAATTCTTCGCCAGTTTTAGTGTCTACAATAGTAATATCCAGAGTACTACCGCTACTATGTCTAGATTTTGATGCAATATAACCCGCACTAAACAAATTACGCTTATGGACCTCTGGGTAATATTGCGATTTCATAATAGTATCATTTACAGCTTTCGCCCAGCGTACAAAATGATTCACTGCGCGTTGTGGTCTGTAAGAATCGTAGATTTTTAAACTTAGATTTTGTTTTCTTAACTCAACCTGAACTTTCTGCAATGCTATAGCAGCTTCTTCGGTTAAAATAGCGACGTTTTCAATATACCCGTCGACGTTTTCGCCAACAAAGTTATTATCGTAACAATACCTAAGTTCCACTTTAATATCTGGAATACTATTTTTAACATACACAAAACCGTCTGGCAGCTGTGCAAATGCAGTAGTTATAAATAAGACTAAAAAAAAAGTGACACTAATTTTCATGATTGCTATTTTAAAAGCTAATTTAGAGAATTAAATAAAAACATATGACTTTTCCTTGGCATCTTTACCTTATGGCGGCAGTATACATTTTTGCTGGTATAATGCACTTTATAAAACCTAAAGCTTATTTACGCATTATGCCACGTTATATACCACATCCAAAATTAATGGTTAGTTTAAGTGGTATTGCTGAAATATTATTAGGCATTGGCCTTTGTATTCCAGCGTTTAAAGACCTGTCTATTTACGGTATTATAGCAATGCTTGCCGTGTTTTTATTAGTGCATTTCTATATGCTCTCAGGAAAGAAAGCCTCGGCCGGAATACCAAAATGGATTTTAGTTTTGCGTTTACCGTTACAATTAGGTTTAATGTATTGGGCGTATTGGTACCTTCAATTTTAAAAAAATGTTATTTCCTTCCGAAGAAATACCGCTAAATTTACCCGATGCTGAAATTAGTTATTTCCCTAACTTTTTTAGTATCGCTGAAGCCCATCAATATTACAACTGTATTTTAAATACAACGCAATGGCAACATGACGACATCACTATTTTTGGTAAAACGTATAAGCAACCGCGGCTAACCGCTTTATTTGCAGTGAACGATAAGGCGCTGAAATACTCTAATATTACGATGCACCCTTCGGCATTTACACCGACTTTAAAAGCGATTAAATTAAAAATAGAAAGCGTGTGTAGCGCGGAGTTCACGACATGTTTAGTTAATTTATATCGCGACGGAGAAGATAGTAATGGCTGGCATGCCGATAATGAAAAGCAATTAGGTAAAAACCCTGTAATTGCATCGGTTACTTTTGGTGAACCTCGTATTTTTCATTTAAAACACAGATTTAATAAAGAATTACGTCATAAATTACTTTTGGAAAATGGCAGCGTATTACTAATGCAAGGCGAAACACAACACCATTGGCTGCATCAAATAGCGAAAACAAAGCGAAAGATAAACCCGAGAATAAATTTAACCTTTAGAGTAATTAAAAAGTAGATAAAAAGAAAAAAACTGAGGTCCCTCAACCTCAGTTTTTCTTTATTTACAATTCCTATTCTGATTAGATTTAGGGCCTAAATATTACTTAAAATTGTAAACATCAATTAATTAATCCATTTCACTAATTTGTGTATTATTAGTACCGTACAAATATATTATTAATCAACCACTCATCCGATTAAATACATTAAAATTCGATTAAATACACTTAATTTTAACATTTAACAAATAAAAGCACTTTAAATCTGTTAAAAAAGAGTTTATTTTATACTCTCAAGACACGTTATTTTGAAGGTAATTATACTTAAATTTGTGTATTAGCGTTTCAATTTAAAAAACTAGTTTAATCGTCTTAAACTTTAATTTTACAACTATGAAGACTCCATTTATTATCCTATTCTTAATTTTCAGCAATGCTATAATGGCTCAAGAAAAAAATAGCATTTCGGAAGAAGTTGTTATAAATAAATTTATTGAAGGCACCTTATTACTACCCGAAGGTGTAGAAAAACCAAATTTGGTAATTATTATCGCTGGGTCCGGTCCTACAGATAGAGACGGTAACCAAAATTTCTTAAAAAATAATGCCTTAAAAAAATTGGCTGTGGGTTTAACAGAAAGAAACCTTGCGACTTTCCGTTACGACAAACGTATAGTAAAACAAATAAGAAAAGGTAATGTGGATAGAAATATACTTTTCAAAGACTTTATCACTGATGCTATTTCGGTATTAGATTATTTTAAAAATCAAGAGCGGTTTAATGCCATTTACATTGCTGGACACAGTCAAGGTAGCCTGGTGGGCTTAGTCGCAGCTAAGGATAAAGCAGATGGTTTTATATCTCTTGCGGGTGCCGGACAAACCATAGACTACGTTATTTTAGATCAAATTACAAAAACAGCTCCTATGTTTACCGAGGAGGCAGAAAAGACTTTTGCTGTTTTAAGAGCGGGTAAAACGACTGATGATTACCCAAAAGCTTTAGAAGCGATTTTTAATAAAGAGGTGCAACCATTTATCTCCAACTGGATGAGTTACAATCCGCAATCAGAATTACAAAAATTAAGAATACCTATTCTTATTTTAAACGGTACTAAAGATTTACAAGTTACAGAAGCCGAAGCAGAACTATTGCACCAAGCTGTACCCGAGTCGAAATTACAAATTATCGAGAATATGAATCACGTTTTAGTGCCTATTGAAGGAGGTACTTTAGAAAATTCTAAATCGTACAATGAATCTGCGCGCGCATTATCCCCAGAAATTTTTGAAGCTATTGTAAACTTTATAAAATAGAAAAAGCATCCTAAAAAGGATGCTTTTCCATACTAACCAACCAAAAATATGATAATTACTACTCGTATTTTTAAGTAACCACACTCTCAAATAGTCATCATAAGTAATTACTTAAAACAATAATTCAATCTTCGTGCCAAAATGAAATATGGTGCTTTTATTGCTTGTTTTTTAGAAACATTTAACAAAAGCCGACACTCTTTATACTGTCTTTATAAATTGTGTCTGTAAAAAGTATGATTCTGACAGCTTTACAGGAATACATAACATAAAACTTTCAGTTTAGATTTGTACTCTTTATATAAGAAAAAGGAGTCTTTTTTTTAAAGCATAAATT
>JAGPVI010000151.1 GCA_018067115.1 Bizionia sp.
TTAAAAGAAATACGTAATAGAATTACTTCAGTGTCTTCAACGATGCAGATCACCAGTGCTATGAAAATGGTATCGGCTGCGAAGTTAAAGAAGGCTCAGGATGCTATTACTGCAATGCGACCTTATTCAGATAAGTTAACAGAATTGTTACAAACTTTAAGCGCTTCTCTAAATGCTGATTCTGGAAGTAAATTCGCAGAACAAAGAGAAGTAGAAAATGTACTTATTGTTAGCATTACCTCAAATAGAGGGTTGTGTGGCGCTTTTAATTCAAATATTATTAAGCAAACTCAAAGGCTAATAAACGATGTATACGCAGACAAAAATGTTTCTGTATTAGCTATCGGTAAAAAAGGTAATGATGTGTTTGCTAAGAAAAGCTTAGTTATCGCTAATAGAAGTGATATCTATGACGATTTAACTTTCGATAATGTTGCTGAAATTGCAGAAATGTTAATGGAGAAGTTTTTAAATAACGAATACGATAGAATTGAAGTCGTATACAATAAGTTTAAAAATGCAGCGACTCAAATCGTAATGACGGAACAGTTTTTACCAATCGTACCTATTGAAGGTGATGCGGAAAACACAGCAGATTATGTATTCGAACCTTCAAAAGTGAAAATTATTGAAGAACTGATTCCTAAATCTCTTAAAACGCAATTGTATAAAGGGGTTAGAGATTCTTTTGCAAGTGAGCACGGTGCACGTATGACAGCAATGCATAAAGCAACCGATAATGCTACTGAATTAAGAGATGAATTGAAATTAACTTACAATAAAGCACGTCAAGCGTCAATTACCAACGAAATTTTAGAAATTGTTGGTGGTGCGGAAGCATTGAACAATTAGACGTAACGGTAGAGGAGTCAAATTCTCAAAAGTGGGGAAGCATTGAACAATTAGACGTAACGTTAAGCGTCTGACAATAAAAATATACTATAATCATTTGTAGTACTTAAGTGTTAATACAATTAAAGCCTTACTTTTTAAGTAAGGCTTTTTTTATACCCTTTTGTGTAGAAAACTCAGTTCTTAAGAGTATGATTAGGTTACTATTTTAATTCCTCTGCAATGGAGTAATACAATGTAGTCGGGATGCTTTTTAAAGTCCTAACAGGTCTGCTAATACCTCTTGAGTGTCGTGTTCTAGTACATTGTCAATATCCCAATAATATAAAATAGTGTATTCCTTAGCAGTGATATCATTGTTTTGTAAAGATTTGTATACGGTAATCGTGTATAAGTCAGTTGCCTTTATCAGTATATATTTATTCCTTGGTGCGCTATTCTATTTGTTTTAGTGCAAATCGAAAGGTTATTCCTTTTTTAGGTGTTACGAATTCAATACTTTTAGCATAAAATACCTAATCTTACTTTGAGCGGATTCAAATCACTTTTTAAACAAACATTTATATATGGTTTAGCAACCGTATTGCCGCGAATGTTGAGCTTTCTTTTAGTGCCGCTGTACACCACAAAAGACGTCCTGTCGTCGGTTGAAGAATATGGTGTAGTCTCTTATATTTTTGCTTACTTCGTGCTGTTTAACGTTGTTTTAGCCTACGGCATGGAAACTGCCTTTTTTAGGTTTTTTAATAAAGAAGACGATGCCAAAACGGTTACCGGTACAGCATCTATTTCTTTAATTATTTCTTCCTTTTTGTTCCTGGGCATTGGGTTGCTGCTGCAAAATCAAATTGCAGCTTTAGTCGATATAAAAGTCGAATACATAAAACTCGTTATCTGGATACTATTGCTAGACGCCCTTGTAATCATTCCCTTTGCTTGGCTGCGTGCCAATGCGAAACCTATGCGCTACGCTATTATTAAAATTTTAAATGTCGCGACCAATATAGGTTTAAACTTTTTCTTTTTAATTTTTTTAAAGAAACTCGCGCCAAACAATGCTTTTTTCGATAGCATTTATAGTCCTAATTTCGAAGTCAGTTATATTTTAGTAGCAAACGTTATTGCTAGTGGATTAACACTTCTTTTAATGCTACCATTTTATGCGAAACTT
Organism: Bizionia sp.; assembly: GCA_018067115.1. Taxonomy (GTDB): domain Bacteria; phylum Bacteroidota; class Bacteroidia; order Flavobacteriales; family Flavobacteriaceae; genus Bizionia. Next base: position 2,024 of record JAGPVI010000151.1, read on the forward strand.
AAATTCGTGTTTAATACCGCGCTATGGAAACGAATGATGAAATACGCCGTTCCAGTATTAATTGCAGGCGTTGCATTCTCTATTAATGAAACCTTCGATAGAATACTACTAAAACAGTTATTACCAGAAAACAGTGCCGAAAGAGCCATAGGGATGTATTCTGCCTGTTATAAAATTGCAGTGGTTATGACCTTGTTTATAACGGCGTATAGATTGGGTATCGAGCCTTATTTTTTCAGCCACTCCAAAACAAAGAATCCGCAGAAAAACTACGCAAGAATTTTAGAGTATTTTGTAGTTCTTGGGTCTATTATACTTTTAGGAGTAGTGGTTTTTGTCGATATTTTAAAAGTAATTATAGTGCAAAGTGAGGACTATTGGGAAGCAATGTGGGTGGTTCCCGTTGTTTTACTGGCCACTTTTTTCTTAGGTATTTATCACAACTTATCGGTATGGTATAAAATTACAGATCGCACTAAATTTGGCGCCTATATCTCTATTTTTGGGGCTGTGCTTACCTTAACTTTAAACTTTTGGTTAATTCCCATCTACAGTTATAAGGGTTCCGCAGTTGCAACATTAGCAGCATATACTTTTATGATGTTATTATCGTTTTATTTTGGAAGAAAGTACTATCCTATTCCGTATAATTTAAAAAAAATAGGCGTGTACCTCGGGCTTTCCATTGCGCTTTCCGTCGTGTCTTTCTATTATTTAAGAGGGAATTATATCTTTGGAATTTCAGCATTAATTGTATTTTTAACGCTCGTTTACTTTATGGAGAAAAACGAACTGAAACAACTTTTAAAATAATACTATGCAAATTAAAATTATAAATAAATCTAACCACGACTTGCCAAACTATGAAACAATAGCATCGGCAGGAATGGATTTACGTGCACATATAACAGAAGGCATGACCTTAAAACCTATGGAACGTAAAATTATACCAACAGGGTTATTTTTAGAGTTGCCTATTGGTGTTGAGGCTCAAGTACGTCCTAGAAGCGGCTTGGCAATTAAAAAAGGCGTTACTGTGCTTAACGCTCCGGGAACAATCGATGCCGATTATAGAGGTGAAGTGGGTGTAATATTAATCAACTTGTCTAACCAAGATTTTACTATAGAAAACGGCGAACGTATTGCGCAAATGGTCATAGCAAAACACGAGCGTGCCCATTGGCTTCAAGTAGAAACCCTTTCTGAAACCGATAGAGGAGAAGGTGGTTTTGGGAGTACTGGTGTTAAATAAACACATTCCTGCGAAGGCAGGAATCTTATAATTAGAACTTCTACCTTTATTTTTATAAATTGATAAAATAGTTAAGAAGCATAAATTTAAGATAGATTCAGTATAGAGCATCTTAAAGCCAAAACAAGTATAGAATGTTGTATCGCATAGATATTATGACAAATAAGCCAAACGGCGTTTTATACATAAGTGTTACAAATAATTTACAAGAAAGAGTAAAAGAGCATAAATTAAAAAAATATCCTCAATCTTTTTCAGCAAAATACAATTGTGAAAAATTAGTTTATTTTGAGAGTTATAAATCTGGACTAGAAGCAACCAAAAGAGAGAAGCAATTAAAAAGGTAGAAGCGAGATTGGAAAATAAAAAAAATAGAAGAGATGAATCCATCCTGGTTAGATATTAGCCTGAATTGGAATTTCAATCTCAACACCTTAAGAGATTAACCATCTAACCCAGTAGAGTTAGTTATAACATAAAATCAACTGCAAGAGCAGAACATAATATGAAAATAATAGTACCAATGGCAGGACGAGGGTCTCGTTTACGTCCACATAGTTTAACCGTTCCAAAACCATTAATTCCTGTTGCTGGGCAACCCATAGTACATCGCTTAGTAAAGGATATTGTTAAGGTATTAGACCAACCTATTGAAGAGATTGCTTTTATTTTGGGTGATCCAGCATGGTTTGGAGACGCTGTCGTGTCTAGCTTAAAAGAGCTGGCTCAAGGCTTAGGTGCCAAAGCAACAATTTACAGGCAAGATGAACCTCTAGGAACGGGGCACGCTATTATGTGTGCCAAAGAATCTCTTTCTGGACCTGCGGTAATTGCTTATGCTGATACTTTAATTAGAGCCGATTTTAACTTAGATCCTGAAGCCGATGCTGTTATTTGGGTGAAGCAAGTCGATAAACCTGAAGCTTATGGTGTGGTAAAACTAAATGAAAACAAAGAGATCGTTGAGCTTGTAGAAAAGCCTGAATCTTTTGTGAGTGATTTAGCGGTAATCGGTATTTATTACTTTAAAGATGTTGCAGTTTTAAAAAATGAATTGCAACACGTTCTGGACAACAACATTATTAATGGTGGCGAATACCAAATTAATGATGGTATTAAAGGCATGATGGCGAAAGGGAATGTCTTTAAAACTGGCGAGGTTAGCGAGTGGATGGACTGCGGAAACAAAGCGGTAACCCTAGAAACTAACCAACGTATGTTAGGCTTTTTAACGGCTGATGCTGAAGAGCAACTGATTTCAAACTCTGTAACTCTTGAGGATTCTGAAATTATAGAACCGTGTTTTATTGGTGAAAACGTGACCCTTAAAAATAGTAAAATCGGACCGAATGTATCGATCGGGAATAATTGTACTATCGAGAATGCAACCGTTAAAAATAGTTTGATTCAGAATCATACCACTATAAAAAACGCTATTTTAGATGAAGCGATGATTGGAAATCACGTTACGTATAATGGCCAATTCACAAAAATAAGTATCGGCGATTATTCAATATTGGAATAATTTTTGACCTTTAATTTTAATATGATGCTAAAGCGTTACATAACTCTTCTACTCATCGGAATATTCTGTATTTCGCAGACGAGTTATGCGCAAGACGATTTAAATAAACCTAACGATGACCTCGGCAATGTATCCGATGAATTTCAGGAGTATTTTTTCGAAGCTTTAAAACAAAAGGCCATCGAAAATTACGACAAATCGGTAACTGCACTTTTAAAGTGTATTGCTATCGACGACTCAGAATCGGTATTGTACTTCGAATTAGGAAAAAATTATAATCTGCTTAAAAACTTTGGCGCTGCCGAAGAGGCTTTAAAAGAAGCTGTTAGCCAGGAACCCGATAACGAGTGGTATCTCGATGAGTTATATGCTGCTTACGTTAATTTAAAGGACTATAAAAAGGCGATAAAAACCGTTAAGCAACTGGTGAAATTTCATCCGGATTATAAAGAAGATTTAGCGTCTATTTATGTACAAACGCAAAACTATAAAGACGCGCTTAAAGTGTTGGATGAATTAGATGATGAATTAGGATTGTCTACAGATCGCGACCGACTAAGAAATCAGATTTATAATGCTACCGGACGAAAAAAAGAACAGATTGAGAACTTAAAAGATCGCGTTGATAAAGATCCGGAAGCCGAAAAAAATTACTTAGCACTCATTTACCGCTACAGCGAAAATAACGACGATAAAAAAGCATACGAAACCGCAATGACACTTCTTGAAATTCATCCAGAATCGCAATTAGTACATTTGGCATTATACAAGTTTTATTTAAACGATAATAAGCAAGAAGAGGCTATTGCATCTATGAAAACAGTGTTGAGTAGTAAGGTTATAGATGCTGAAGCTAAGGTAAAAGTACTGGCAGATTTTGTGCGTTTTGTTAGTGAAAATCAGCAATACGAAGAAGAGTTAATTGCTATTACATCGCAAATATCGCAGACCACAACAAATGCAAAAACACTTATAGAGCTCGCGCAGTATTATTTAGTTAAAAACGATAAGCCAAAAGCATTAGACTACTATTTGCAAGCCGAAACTAAGGAGCCTGAAAACTTTGGTTTAATTAGAAATATATTACTCTTACATATCGATTTAGAGCAGTATGAAATTGCAGAGAAAAAGAGTGACCAGGCGTTAGAGCGTTTTCCTTCGCAACCAGTATTATACTTAATTAATGGCGTGTCGCTAAATAGATTGCAACGCCCACAAGATGCTGTAGATACTTTAGAAATGGGATTAGATTATATAATTGAAAATGCAAAAATGGAATCCGATTTCTATAAGCAACTTAGTAAGGCATATACAGCTTTAAAAAACGCAAAAAAAGCGCAAGTATATAGCGATAAAGCGAAATCTTTAGACCCTTCAGAATAAATGAGAATACAACGTGTTTTAGGACTTTTACTAATGGTAATTACCCTTAGTTTTTTTGGCTGTAAGTCGACGCAGACTGTGGTGTCAGATGGTACAATAAATCCAAACTTATCGGCCAAACAGCTTATAAAAAATAATAGTAAAAACAATTCAGACTTTAAAAGCTTATCAGCCCGCGTTAAAATAGAAATGCAGAATGGTAACAAGTCGCAATCGGTTACCGTATCCATGCGAATGGAAAAAGACAAGGTAATTTGGTTAAGCAAATTAGGGATTGTAAAAGCAATGATTACACCTACTCGGGTGGCGTATTACAACAAATTAGACAACACCTATTTCGATGGTGATTTTGCCTATTTAAGTGAGTTATTGGGTACCGAACTAAACTTTAAAAAAGTGCAAAGTCTGTTGTTAGGCGAGTCATTATTTCCTTTAGACCATAACGAGTACAAGCTCTCTATTTTCGAACAGTCTTATATGCTACAGCCAAAAGAGCAACAAGATGTTTTTGAGATCTTTTTATTGCTCAACCCAACACATTTTAAAATGGATTCTCAGCAAATTGCACAGTCAGAAACGTCTCGTCTGTTGCAAATAGATTATTTAACATATCAAAATGTAGAAGACGAAATCCTTCCCGAGCAAACAAAAATAATCGCCTTAGAAAAAGACGAAGAATTAGAAATTAATATTGAAATGAAAGGAATAAGCTTAAATGAAGACTTGCGTTTTCCGTTTAGTATTCCTTCAGGATTTGAAGCAATCACTTTAGAATAATGAGAATACAATCTACCTATTTTACGATACTTTTAGGGGCTTTTTTATTGTGTGCCAATTTGGGGTTTTCTCAATCTGGTAAACAAAAAGAACTGGAAGCACGACGTGTGGAATTGCGTAAAGAAATCCAAAAAATTAATGCCTTAGTAGCTTCTAATAAAGACAAACAGAAGTCGGAAGTTACCTTAATAGAGAACTTAAATTATAAAGTTAGCGTACAACGAAATTTAATTAAAGTAACAAATCAGCAGGCCAACCTATTAACGCGTGAGATTAATAATAACCAGAAACAGATTTCAGAATATAGAGACGAATTAACGTCCTTAAAGGCCAATTATGCTAAAATGATTGAGCGCTCGTATAAAAACAAGAATAAGCAAAGTCGCATTATGTTTTTGCTGTCTTCTAGTAACTTTAAACAAGCGTACAAACGTGTTCAGTATTTAAACCAGTATGCCGAATTTCAAAAAGAACAAGGCGAAATTATTAAGTCAAAAACTAAAGAGTTGCAGGTGGCAAATACCTTGTTACTAAAGCAAAAGGAACAAAAAGGAAAGCTAATTGCCGAAAACAAACAAATACAAAAGGATTTAGAGCGCGAGATGAAACAGCATGAAATTATCATGCAGTCTATAAAAAGCAACTTATCAAAGTACACGGCCGAAGTAAAAGCAAAGCAGCAGGAAGCAGATAGAATAGATCGTGAGATCGATAAAATTATTAAAGCCGAAATCGCTAAATCGAATAGAAAAGCAGGAACCCCTAAAACAACAACATCTTCTTCAAGTTTTGCATTAACTGCCGAGGCAAAAGCGCTTGCAAAAGACTTTTTAGGGAACAAAGGTAAATTACCTTGGCCAGTAGAAAAAGGGGTGGTAAAAGTGCGCTATGGAGACCAGCCGTCGCCAATAGATGGGTCGTTAACAATTAAAAGTAGTGGGGTAAGAATTTCTACAGAGAAAGGTGCTAAAGTACGTGCCATTTTTAATGGAGAGGTTATGCGAATCATTCAGCAAAAAAGAAGTAACCCCGTGGTTTTAATTAAGCATGGTAATTATATCTCTGTATATTATAACTTAGGAAAAGTATTTGTACAAGCAGGAGATAAGGTAACCACCAAGCAAGATATAGGGGAAGTATTTACAAATCCTAATAACGGGGAAACAGTATTAAAATTTAGTATTTATAAAGACAATCACACACAGAATCCAGCCTCCTGGATCTATAAGATGTAACAAAAAAACTCCTGTAATTTACAGGAGTTTTTTTTTATAAAGTATTTGTGTTCTGTGTAGTTTAAATAAATAACGCTTTTAGTTCTGTAGCATCTTTAGCCTTCATTTTTCCTGCAATTACTAAGCTTAATTGTTTACGTCTCAACGCCCCTTCGTAGCGCTCTATTTCAAGTTGTGTTTCTGCTACTATTTCCGGGATCGCAATTGGTCGTCCAGTTTCGTCTACAGCAACAAAAGTATAAATGGCTTCGTTGGCTTTGGTGCGCATTCCAGATTCTCTGTCTTCTACCCACACATCAATATACACCTCCATAGAGGTTTTAAAAGCACGAGAGACTTTAGCTTCAATAGTAACAACACTTCCTAAAGGTACAGCTCTGTTAAACTCAACGTGGTTAACAGAAGCGGTGACAACAATACGGCGAGAGTGGCGTCTTGCAGCAATACTTGCGGCGCGATCCATTCGTGCTAATAATTCTCCTCCAAATAAGTTGTTTAATGGATTGGTTTCACTTGGTAAAACCAAATCTGTCATTATTGTTTTTGATGCTTCTGCTGTTTTTGCTTCCATAAAATATCTATCTATAATCGATTTGTAACCGATAAATGGTTAAATGAAATGCAAAGGTAAGACCATTTGAGAAATTAGTCTTTATCTAATCAAAAATTAAAAGAAATTTACTTAGTTTAACTCTTTAACTAATAACCAAGCGTTAGGGTTATTCGAGCGTTTAATAGCATTAAGTGCGTTAATAGCCGCACGTCTTTCTGTAAAACTAGAATAGATAACCTGATGTAATCCGTATTTATTAACGCCAATTTTTCGAGCGTTAAAACCATCGTTTTTAAGTTCTTCTACTTTCTTGTCACAGTTCTCCTCGACGCGAAAAGCACCGGCAACAACATGGTAGTTTCCAGCTTCTTTTGCAACTTTTAAAGTCACTGCAGGCAACGGGTTACTTATTACAAAGTTAGCCTCTTGTATTTTGTGTTCTAATTGTAGGTTTGCTTCTTCTTGCGCAATTATATTATGTGTATTAACGGTATTTACATAGTAATTACCAACACCAAAACCACCTAATGTTAAAGCTAGTACAGCAACTGCTGCATATTTTAAATACGGTCTTGCTCGGCGTTTTTCTGGCGTAACGGTAATAGGAATTACCTTTTCTAAGGCTTCAACTTCTTCTTTATAAGTTTCTCTAGTGACATTATGAGAAACAAAAGGAGATAAACCAAAAGCATCTGTTAAGTAATTTAAATGGTACGAAGGGCTAAATTGCATTTTCCCTTCCGTATTAAATACCAAATCACCAATATGTTTAAAATGTATTGTTTTGCCTTCCGTTAAAAGGGACTTTAGAGATTTTACTTCTTTGGCAATTAATGCCAAAGCATCTTCAAACGAAATGTTTTCAGCATCTGCAATATAGCGTGCTAATAACCCGTCGTTAGTCTGAATTTGTTCATTAAACGACAGCATTTTTTTTGGTGGATAAAATGCATTCGTAGTATTATGTACGGTCGCCGATACACGTTGTGATAAGAAAGCACCAAATTCTGGCACCGTAACACAGTCGTAACGGTATAATAAATCGCTGATGTAAGTCTCTAATTGCATAATAACAAAGTTAATTTATTTTGTTTGTGAATAAAACTTAAGGCTTACTTTTTATTAACAGTTATAAAATTTGTTTATTGTAGTCTCTAAATCAATGGTTTGCTATGACAGAAAATGACTTGCTTTACACTTTAGCCTTACAAAATGTGGCCAAAATAGGAGACACAACGGCGAAAAAATTGATTAATCATTGCGGATCTGCAGAGGCAGTAATGAAAGAAAAACGCTACAACTTATTAAAAATTGATGGTATTGGAGCACTTACTATTAGTGATTTATTTGAAAGGAACCATTTAGAAGCTGCCGAGCAGGAATTAAAATTTATTAAAGACGAAGGTATAAAAGCGCATTATTTTACTTCTGAAAACTACCCGGAAAAGTTGAAACATTGTATTGATAGTCCGATTTTATTATTTGAAGCTGGCACAATAAACCTCAACAAAAAACACATTATTAGTATTGTGGGCGCTCGAAAAATTACAACTAGCGGTATTGCATTCTGTGAACGGTTAGTAGAAGAGCTTGCTCCTTTCGATCCGGTTATTGTTTCGGGTTTTGCTTACGGCACCGATATTACAGCGCAAAAAGCTGCCATTAAAAATAAGCTTCAAAATATTGGCTGTTTGGCGCATGGGCTGAATCAGATTTATCCTAAAGTGCATAAAAAGTATATGGCCGAAGTCGAAAATAACGGGGGTTTCTATACCGACTTTTGGAGTACAGCCGTTTTTGATAGAAGTAATTTCTTAAAACGTAACCGTCTTATCGCCGGCATTAGCGAAGCGACAATAGTTATCGAGTCGGCAGAGAAAGGAGGGAGTTTAGTGACTGCCGATATTGCAAATTCTTATAATCGCGATGTGTTTGCCGTTCCTGGGCGCACCACCGATTCGCAAAGTGTGGGGTGTAATAATTTAATAAAGCATCAAAAAGCCCATTTGTTGTCTACACCACTAGATGTTCCATATATGTTAAATTGGCAATTAGAAGATTATAAAAAGCCAGCTGTACAAAAGCAGTTATTTGTAGAATTGGACGATAATGAAAAAATAGTGTATAAATTTTTGGAAGGGCAGGACAAAGAACTCTTAGATGTTATTGCCTTAAAATGCAATATGCCAACCTATAAATTGGCTGGCATATTGCTAACTATGGAATTAAAAGGTGTGGTGAGACCACTACCCGGTAAATTATTCGAGATTATTTAATATCCTATTTTTTCGCGCACACGCTCTAAAACAGCATTGGCAACTACTTTGGCTTTTTCGGCGCCTTTGGCTAATGCATCGTCTATGGCGTCCAGATTATTCATATAATAGGTGTAACGTTCGCGAGGTGTTTCAAAAGTTTTTAAAACCAATTCGTATAAGGCTTGTTTAGCATGGCCGTAACCATAATTCCCGTTTTCGTAATTGGCTTTCATCGTTTTAACCTCTTCTTCCGAGGCTAATAAACTATAAATAGCAAAACAGTTACAAGTACTCCAATCTTTAGCATCTTCTAGGGCTGTACTATCCGTTTCAATACTCATTATTTGTTTCCGTAATTGTTTTTCTGGTAAAAAGATATTGATAGTATTCCCCTTACTTTTGCTCATTTTAGCGCCATCGGTACCTGGAATAAGCATAATGTTTTCTTCAGTTTTACCTTCAGGCATCACAAATGTTTCACCCATTTTAGCGTGAAAACGAGATGCAACATCACGAGTCATTTCAATATGTTGTAATTGGTCTTTTCCTACCGGAATAATTTCAGCATCGTACAATAAAATATCGGCAGCCATTAACATTGGGTAATTAAATAAGCCCGAGTTTACATCGTCTAAACGATCTGCTTTGTCTTTAAAACTATGTGCTAATGTTAAGCGTTGGTAAGGAAAAAAACAACTTAAATACCACGTTAACTCAGTGGTTTGCGGAATATCACTTTGTCTGTAAAAAACCGTTTTTTCTATGTCTAAGCCCAAAGCAAGCCACGTTGCAGCAGTAGAATATGTGTTATTACGCATAGTCTCAGCATCCTTAATCTGTGTTAAAGAATGTAAGTTAGCAATAAAGAAAAACGAATCGTGATTGGTGTTTTTAGAAATTTCTATTGCTGGTAATAATGCGCCTAAAATGTTTCCTAAATGTGGCGTTCCTGTGCTTTGTATTCCTGTGAGTATTCTTGACATAGTCTTTCCCAATAAAAAGGGAATGTTTTTAAATTAAACTTAATTTTAACTCTTAAAAACAAAGGTACTTTTTTTAAATAAATTGTAACCAATTACTTCAATGCAATTATGTATTTTTACCGCTTATGATTATTTTTAAATATATTTTTACCTTTCTCTATCGCGTGTGGTTTTACATCTTGCTAGCGATACCAATAATACTTATGTTGCCCTTTCTTTTAATTTCAATATTAAAAGAAGAGTGGTACCCTTTCTTTTTTAAATTGGCACGAATTTGGGCGCGATTTATTCTAATAGGAATGGGCTTTAAAACACGTATTAAACGCGATCAAAAAACGGAAAAAGGAAAGAGTTATATGTTTGTGGCAAACCACACATCGATGACCGATATTATGCTAATGCTGGTAGCGGTAAAAAATCCATTTGTATTTGTAGGAAAACAAGAGCTCACAAAAATTCCAGTGTTTGGGTTTTTCTATAAACGCACCTGTATTTTAGTCGATAGAACAAGTCCTAGAAGTAGACACGCCGTGTTTTTAAGAGCTCAAAAACGCTTACATCAAGGCTTGAGTATTTGTATTTTTCCGGAAGGGATGGTGCCCGAAGAGCATATTGATTTAGCAGAATTTAAAGATGGTGCTTTTAGATTGGCCATTAACCATCAAATCCCTATTGTACCTATTACTTTTGGGGATAATAAAAAACGCTTTTCGTACGCTTTCTTTAGTGGGAGTCCAGGTAAAATGCGGGTTAAAAAACACCGTTTTGTAGAAACAAAAGGCTTGACTACTGCCGATACTAAAACACTAAGGGAGGACGTGAGAGGTATTGTTTTAAAACAACTTCAAGAGTTTCATAAAAAATAAAAAAACTGTTCATGACACAGAACAGTTTTTTCATATAGCCTCGATAGTATCGAGGTAAAACAATAAACCTACCTACTAAGTTTATTGCTTAAAATTTATAATTAAACCCAGTATAAACTCCAATAATATAAGGTTTAAAGTTCCCTGAAGATTCGCTATAGGTATTAATTTTGTATTTAAAAGTAGGCTCGAAATTGAACGTAAAGGTTTTAGTGAAGTGATAATCTAATCCTAATCCTAGATTTGTACTAAAGCTTATATCATTAATGTTGTTGGCTTCCCCAATCTTTGTTCTATAATTTTCAAACTCGGTAACCACTTGGTTATCGCTTAAGAAAAATGTACTCATACCACCAATGATATATAATCCCAGTTGCTCATTAATAATGGCATACTCTAACTCTAATGGGACTTCTATAAAACTCATACGCTGACTTAAAGCAGCATTATATTTGTCGTTGAAAATACTATTTATTTGCTGTACATTAAAACTCTCCGTACTTATAACAGTTAAATTTTCACCGTTTGGAGCTGGCTCAAAATTAATATGGCGAAGCGGCTTAATGTCTGGATCTCCCGTCGATACGCTTTGGTAAACCAATACGCCGGCCGTGTCGTAGCTTAATTTTAAAGAGTTGATACCAGAGCGTAGTTTTAATTTATCATTTAAAGCATAGCCCACTTGCACGCCATAACTCATATTTAGTTCGCCGTCTTTATCATTATTTACAAATTGGGCGTCTATAGATGAGCCCTTACCAAACGAATTGTAAAAGACTGGTGCAACAGTCGCCTGAACACTCCATGTGTTTATAGTCTTTTCTTTTTCTTTAGTAGTCAGTGTTTTAAGCTTGGCTATAGCGTCTTCTATCGCTTCTCCTAAAGCGGAATCAATTACGGGAGACGCGGTAATAGTTCTGCTTTTTTCTAAGTAGCCAGTAGAAAGTGCTGTTAATTTCTGCTTGGTGTTAAATAAGTCTTCGGCAGTTTTCACACTAAGCGTATTGTCTTTATAAGGTTTATAATAGACACTAGTATTTTTATTTAATGGCGTAGCTGTAATGTTATTAGCATTGCTTTTACTAACCGATTGCGCTTTCGTTTGTAATCCAGATGATGAGTCTTTTGTTGTAATAGTCCCGGCTATAGCGTTACGTTTATTTGAAGTATTTAAAGGTGATGCCTGCTTGTTTCGGTCTTTAGTTTCCTCCTGTAAAGATGAAGTGTTTACGACTGCATCGTTTTGAGAGCGATTGGCTGAGTTTATTGCTGGTGTGACGCCATCACGTTTGTTTTCTTTAGAAGAACTATAATACGCACGACCTTTAGAATGCGTTTCGGGTGAAGTGTTATTAGTGCCGTTTGATTTGTTTGGAGCTATAGAGTGCAATGTAGAGTCAACCATTGGGTTTATCGTAGTGCCGGAAGTGTTTGCAACAGATTCATTATTTTCTATTGAAGTTGAAGTTGAAGTTGCAGTTGAAGATGAGTTAACCTCGGGTTTAGATGTGCTTCTCGTATTTTCTTCTTCTTGATTATTAATGTTTGTAACTGGTGTGTTTGCAGTGTCCTTTGTAAATACAGTAATACCCACAGTTACAAACACTAAAACTATCGCGGCAATTGCTGCCCATTTAGACCAAAGGGGAACGATAGGTTTAACCGTTTCCGTTGGTGGGGTTAGTTGCTTCTGTATAGTCTCCCAAACAGCGTCGTTTGGCTTGGCTTCAAAGTCTTTAAACTTTTCTTGAAAAAGTCTATCGATGTGTTTTTTATTACTCATTCTATAATGATTGGGATTGTAATCCCGTTTTGTATGCTTTAATTTTTGTTCTTAAAATCTGTCGCGCGCGTGCTAAATTAGATTTCGATGTGCCAATGTTTATTTGTAACGCTTCGGCAATATCTTGATGCGAATAGTCGTCTAAGACATAGAGGTTAAAAACCATTCGGTATTGGTCTGGCAATTCTTGAATTATTTTAAGTAAAAAGTCTAACGAAACATTGTCTTCTTCCTCTTCTGTTATGGTTTCGTCTGCAATATCTTCTTCTTTTATAATATCGAAAACGCCGCCTTGTTTTCTATAACGTTGTAAGGCGGTATTAATAGTAATTCGTTTTAGCCAACCTTCAAACGAGCCTTTGTTTTTATATTGATCAATTTTTTTAAAAATGGTAATAAACGCATCTTGTAAATTATCTTCCGCTTCGGCATAAGAGCGCGAATACTTTAAGCATAACGAAAACAATGTACCCGAAAAGAGCGTGTAGAGTTCGCTTTGTGCTTTAGTATCATTAGCCTTACAGTGTTCTATGAGTTGATCTAAACTCAAATTATTTTAACGATTTAATGGTTATTTATTCTAGTACTGGTATGTCATAACTCAGGTAAATATCTTCATTATTTTCATCTTTACCATTCCAAAACATAAATTTATAAACACCAGCAGAGGTCGCTTTAAAATTGAAAGTCGCTTCTGTTTCTGCGTTTATCTCATTGCAATTGGCATTGGTATAAACGGCGCTAATTATAGAAACGGTGCGCTCATTTTGGTCTTTAGAATAATAAATATCGCTAAAAGAATGACAATTTGTGGGTTTTATGTAAAAAAGTGTAATTGTGTACGCCTCGCCAATTAAAAACTCGTCTGGCACATCAACTGCTATAATAGGTAACAATGTTTGGTAACTATATACCGTATCGTCTTGGGTGCTGCAAGAGAGTATAAGCACGGCAATACAGGCAAGTAGCAACTTTTTCATCATAAAATAAATAGGCTTAAAAAATCGTGTATTTATAAGTAGATGCTCTAGTTCTTAAAAGGTTGCGTCTAAAAACAAAAAAATCCCGAATAGATCGGGATTTTTATAGCGTAATAGTAAATTATCTATTGCTTAGCGTCTTCTTTTATAAGCGTAATAATTTTTTCTTCTAATTCGTCAAATAATTCTGGGTTGTCTTTAATTATTGCTTTTACAGCATCACGACCTTGCCCTAATTTAGTGTCGCCATAGCTAAACCAAGACCCACTTTTTTTAACGATTTCTTTTTCTACAGCAACATCAAGAATTTCTCCAACCTTACTAATTCCTTCGCCATACATAATGTCGAATTCTGCTAATCTAAATGGCGGTGCTACTTTGTTTTTAACAACCTTAACACGGGTTTTATTACCCATTACATTACCATCGGTATCTTTAATTTGAGTAGAACGTCTAATATCCAAACGCACAGAAGCGTAGAATTTTAAAGCGTTACCACCAGTTGTTGTTTCTGGGTTCCCAAACATAACCCCAATTTTTTCACGTAATTGGTTAATAAAAATTACAGTACAATTTGTTTTACTAATTGATGCTGTTAATTTTCTTAAAGCTTGAGACATTAAACGAGCGTGTAATCCCATTTTAGAATCTCCCATTTCTCCTTCAATTTCACTTTTTGGAGTTAATGCCGCTACCGAGTCAATAACAACAATATCAATTGCTCCCGAACGGATTAAATTATCGGCAATTTCTAAAGCTTGCTCACCATTATCTGGTTGAGATATAATTAAATTATCGATGTCCACACCTAATTTCGCCGCATAAAAACGATCGAAAGCGTGCTCTGCATCAATAAATGCTGCTATACCACCTGCTTTTTGAGCTTCGGCGATAGCGTGTAATGTTAATGTTGTTTTACCAGAAGATTCTGGTCCGTAAATTTCTATAACACGACCTCTTGGGTAACCACCAACGCCTAAGGCAATATCTAACCCTAAAGATCCAGACGGAATAGCCTCTACATCTACTACTGCAGCGTCGCTCATTTTCATTACTGTTCCTTTCCCGTACGCCTTATCTAACTTATCTAGTGTTAGTTTAAGCGCTTTTAATTTTGCTTCTTTTTCGCTGCTCATCTTTTTGTTTTTTCGTATTTGTTAGGCTAAAATACTACTTCATATTTAGTATTACAATTTTATCACGCAACCTTTTCGTTCTTTTTGCATCTACTTAATAAAGTGGGGAAAAATTTGCTATGAAAAAGAATATTTACTCCTGTTTTTAGAAGTCTAACTTTAATTAAATACTATTAAAGTCATGAAATATTTAAAACGAATATTAATTTCAAAAACGTTAGGTGTTTCAGTCTCTGTTTATGTAAATAGTAGCTGTAAAGCCGATGGTGGTTAGCTCGTCTGTTTTTTTAGAAATAAAAAAATATTAACGAGTTAGTCTATTAAAAGTCCTTTGCAGAGCGTAAAGGACTTTTTTTTTGTCCTAAACCATAGAAATGAGTACTTTTGCAAAAATTAGTCTTTAACCTTAAAAAATTAGTATAGCATGCAACTGTACAATAAACTAAGTGCCAAAGAGAGAGCTGAACTTATAGAAAACGCCGGACAAGAGCGTTTAACACTTTCTTTTTATCAGTATGCCAAAATTGGCAACCCACAAATTCTTCGCGATCATTTATTTTTAACCTGGGACGCCCTAGATGTTTTAGGAAGAATCTATGTCGCTACCGAGGGTATTAACGCCCAATTATCGTTACCAGCAGATCGCTTTAATGCCTTTAAAACACATTTAGATACCATCGATTTTCTAAAGGATATTAGATTAAATATCGCGGTAGAACAAGATAACATGTCGTTTTTAAAGCTGAAAGTAAAAGTGCGAAATAAAATTGTGGCCGACGGCTTAGAAGATAATGCTTTCGATGTTACCAATAAAGGGGTACACGTTGCTGCTAGTGAATTCAACGCGCTTATTGAAGATGAAAATACAGTGCTTGTAGATATGCGTAACCATTACGAAAGTGAGATTGGGCATTTTAAAAATGCCGTGACTCCAGATGTGGATACCTTTAGAGAATCTTTAGATATTATTGAAGAAGATTTACGCGAACACAAAGAGAATAAAAACCTGGTAATGTATTGTACCGGTGGTATACGATGCGAAAAAGCAAGTGCTTATTTTAAACATAAAGGCTTTAAAAATGTATACCAATTAGAGGGTGGTATTATTGAATACACACGCCAAGTAAACGAACAAGAATTAGAAAATAAATTCTTAGGTAAAAACTTTGTATTCGACGACCGTAGAGCAGAAAAAATTAGTGAAGATGTAATTGCTAATTGTCACCAATGTGGTGCGGCATGCGATACCCATGTAAACTGTGCAAACGAAGCCTGCCATTTACTTTTTATTCAATGTGAATCGTGCAAAACAGAACTAGATAATTGTTGTTCTACAGCATGTAAGGAAGTGCACGCATTGCCTTTTGAAGAGCAAAAAGAATTACGAAAAGGACAAGGTAATAGTAACGATATTTTCAAAAAAGGAAGAGCAGATCATTTACCCTATAAAAAAGATTTAAGAAATATTTTTGAAACCTTCAAAAAGTAATCTTACACTCCATAAATTTATTAAAAGCCTGATATACTAATCAGGCTTTTTTTATGTTTTATAGTCTTTAGAATAATCTTATATTTACAAATCAAAGTAAAACTTTGTATTGTGTGTTTTTAACAAAAAAAGCATGCAATTTTATTAATCATCTTCTGGCGTTAAGTCGCTCAGAATCAATATATACATATATGGCTTGTACAAGCTGCTCAACAAAAGACGGCCAACCTGGGGGCTGCAAAAATAACGGAACCTGTGGTACAGATAGTTGTAATAAGTTAACGGTTTTCGATTGGTTATCGAATATGTCTGTTCCAAATGGAGAAAAACCTTTCGATTTTGTCGAAGTACGTTTTAAAAACGGACGTAAACATTATTATAAAAATACAGAAAACCTTTCGTTAAGTATTGGCGATGTTGTTGCTACCGAGGCGCAATCGGGGCACGATATCGGGATGGTTACTTTATCTGGCGAATTAGTGCGTGTGCAAATGAAACGCAAAAAGGTAAGCCAGACGGAAGAGGTTTTAAAAATATACAGAAAAGCATCGCAAAAAGATATCGATATCTGGACAGAAGCGCGAGATAAAGAAGAGCCAATGAAGGTGAAAGCACGCCAGTTTGCTATCGATTTAAAGCTTCAAATGAAAATCTCTGATATCGAATTTCAAGGAGATGCCAGTAAAGCAACTTTTTATTATACTGCCGAAGATCGTGTCGATTTTAGA
>JAGPVI010000152.1 GCA_018067115.1 Bizionia sp.
ACGTATACACATTTGAGAATAGTTCTTTATCTAAAGCCTTTTTATCTTTTTTTGTTTTTATCTTAAATTTATCCCACAAAAGCTTCTCATCAAAAAAAGATGTTTCGTAGTAATGATGATTTGTAGGAATGCTTATTTTCATTAAGCTAAATTATTTTTAAATAATTGCAGCGCATCTGCTATTTTATTATCTAATTCCTGCTCTGGGAATAGTGCTCGTAAATATTCTTTAAGTGATGGTTCTAAATACAAAAAAAATAATGTTTCAATATTTTTTTTAGATATTGTTCTATTATTAGCAATACCCTCAATTTTCATGAAAAAGGAATGTCCGAATTCATAAGACTTCCCTAATCCAAGGGTTTGACTGATAAACTCATTTAAACTAGTGCAGGCATTGGCATATTGTGGCATATTTAAAAATTCTATACCATTTCTAAATTTTGTTTCTTGTTCTAAAACCTCTTGATTATAATCCATTCGTTCCCATTTAAAACGTCTACGTAAGGCTAAATCAAAAGCATCAATACTTTTATCAACATCATTCATCATACCAATAAAATAAAGATTGTTTGGTACACCAAAATAGGCTTTTTCTTTATCGTAAATAAAAGCCAAACCGCTAATATCTTGCCCTTCTTTTATAGCATCTTCTATCATAGACTCCATAAGTGGACTGTATTGTGTTTTATATAAGTTATCGTTAGGTTTGTTTATATCATAGCGATAATCCTTTTCTAAACACATTAGCGTTTCTCCAAAAACAGCCGATAAATTGGCTCTATTAATTTCATCTACAACGAAATAATAGGGTTTTGGCTCACGTTTTTCCTCTTTGGCTAATACACATTCTGCCAAAGCCTTTTTACAGAACTTTTTAAAGACACCATCTGTTAATTCAAATTTTATGTTACCATCTTTCGTTACTCCTTTTGGTTTTATGCCATCTATAAAATCTTCGTACGCAAATGAAGGATGAAATGTTACAAACTCGCATCTTTCTGTTGTTTCTCCCATACACACAAAGTTTAAACTTTGTTGTACCGTGTACGTTTTACCAGTACCAGGAGGTCCATATAAAATTACATTGGGCGAGTTTTCATCTGCTACAGCACTAGATGTTGCATATTTCCATAAAAACCGTGATACCAAAACAGAATCTATTTCGCTATTTTCTAATTCTAAAACTTTATTTACAACTTGTTTTATTTCATAACTTTTACCAAGAATAGTTGTCGTTTCACTGTTTAAAAAATTATTATGTAATGTATTAATTGCATCATCAGAATAGATATATACAAAGTCGTGTGGAGCATCTAGCACTGAAAGTTTACGCAGTACTTGCTTTGCTTGATAGCTACTACTTTCAAATACCCCATCTTTATTCGCTGAATTTTTATGCAAAATTACTTTTTTAAATAAAGGCAGTATAATCTCAATAAATTCTTTGTTAGCTTCTTCTTTACTATACTCTGTTTTACTTTTTCCAATAGAATAACTGCCATTTTCTTTTAAAGCAACACCATAGGCAAGAGAAGATCCAGCTGGCCTTGAAGAACCATAAATAGAGCTAGTTGTTCGCTCTAAAAAGTTAGTTAGATAACCACCTCTCTCTCTACCAAATTCCAATCGATTGGTATAGTCATCTATACTAAATGTATCATTTTCAATTTTATTTCTATAATGCTTCCAGTCTCCTTGTAAACCATCAATATCTTCTTTAATTTTTTTCAACTTTTGATCGGTATAGGATGCTTTAAAGTTGTGCCATAGGTTTTTAATACTTGCTATTTTATTAGCAGTTAGTTTTATATTTTCCATAACCTTTTCTTTTTGTACCTGCAAATACCATTGTTTGATAAATTGGTTGGTTGCATTGTTGTTATTACCTGGTGTTAGCGTTCCTGGAGCTTGAATATGATTTTTACCATATTCTGAAAGTATGTTTTCTTTTAATTTCGCATTAGAATCATCATAAAGGCTTAATAATTTGATTGGTCTACGTAAACGAAACCAATCAAAATCTTCATTTATATTATTTTCTAGATACCAAGTTCCTATAACTTTTACTAAAGCAATAGGACTACTGCCATCACGAATGAGCACCACATCATCTACTTGCATTTGATTTTTAAAATATGATGGATCTGAAACTTCTTCTCCTTTTTGGTTCGTCCAAGATTCTCCCATACCAATCACTTCTTTTTCTTGAAGGATTTGAATAAGTTTATCTTTTTTAAACTTACCTCTATTACTAGGGTGCATTTGTAAATGCCAATAATTCATATTATTTATTTTTGTTTTCTACACCACACTCACCTCAACCCTACCCGTTAACAAATCTTGCAATAAACCTGCTTTTACTTGTTGGTATTTGGCTAAGGCTTGTTGTTCAGTTTGGATTTTTTGGTCAATTGAATTTAATTTATTCCCTATAAATATAGCTTCTTTATGCTTTTTTGTACTTGGAATTACTAACTTTTCAAAAGATGATTTATTCACAATTGGTACTGCTTGTAAACCAGCTTCTATTGATAATTGTTTTGGAAGAAAAAGGTCAGATGCATAAAATAAAAAATCCGTAATACTTGATTCATGTGGTATAATACTATTAACCTGTTGATTTGTTGTACATAAATCAGTTGTTAAACCAATTTTACCAATTGTTGAACCTATACAAACAACGCAAATTGCGTTTTTAGGAATTTGTCTCGAAACTGAAAGCCCTAATTCAGTTATAGATTTAACTGTAGTTTTAATTAATTTTGATTTTGAGATATCAGCTGGTGAAATAAACATAATGTTCCCATCATAATATTTATTATTCTTTGTTGAAGGTGTACTACCTGTAATAACTTCACCTATTTCACATAACCTTTTCACCTCCCAATCCTTAGGAATCAATCCCAAAGCACTCTCTTTATACAACTCTGGTGCTTCTTGTGGTGTTGGGCGCAATTTACCTGTATTAACATCTATACCACGTGTAAACAAATCGTGCATTAAACCTTGTTTTATGGCTTGGTATTTGGCAATAGCGCTTTCGGTTTGTTCTATAACGTTATCTACGGTTGATAGTATTTTGGCTATTTTTTTTTGTTTACCTAAATTTATAAATGGAACTTTAATTTTTTGAAATTCAACTGTAGTAAAAGAAGCTTGATTTACAGCTGGTTTTGTAATAGCTTTAATTTCACTTTGGACTAATTGAGAGCTTAATAAATAATATAAAAAATAAGAATCAAACTCTGGTTTAGCCTTAATTCTAAAAAGATTTGTTGTATAAATACAAGGTCTTTCATATCCATTAAATATTGCTAGTTTGCCTATTTGTTCTAAACTATTGATAAAACATAAAAGAATATCTCCTTTTTCTAAAATATAATTATTTGTATTTGCTCCTTGAGGATCATTTAAATACCAATATTTTAAACTATCAAAATTAAAACGTCCACTTTTTATATTACCAGATATTAATACAGGTAAACCTATATCTTGTTGAGATAGCAGTCTAGAAAGACCACTTTTTAAAAACCCAAAATAATCACCTAACTCTATTGGTGTAAAATCTTTAATCATAACCCAATTCCATTAAAAAGTTATTTAATTGGCTTGAAGCTTCCTCTCTGCTATCTAGAATATTCACCAAAGTATTTTGGTACTTGGTAAAACGTCTTTCTAGTTCTGTAATTAAAGCACGTTCATAACGGTTTACGTAATCCATAACTGTATTGTGTAATACTTCTTTAAAACGGTTAAGTATTAACACTTTGGCCTCGTCTGGGGTTATTTTTTCGCGTGCTTTGGCAACTAAATCTTCTTTTTTTGCTTTTATTTCGGCAATGGTGGCTTTGCAGGTTTTTAGTTCGTTTGTAAGCTCTGTATGTATGGCTAATTGTTGCTCTATGGTTACTTTTTTGGTTTCGGCTTGGGTTTGGGCTTTTTCTTTTTGGGTTAATTCTTCAGTTAAAGCATCGGTATCTTCATTCGCTTTTATTCTAATTTTTAAGGCTT
>JAGPVI010000156.1 GCA_018067115.1 Bizionia sp.
CTCTGAGTTTTTCTTCGTAATTAAAGAAACCATCATATCACAAAAACCACTTTTTTCTAACTTTTAAAATAAAAACGCGTTTAGTTTATAAAAATGCAAAAGTACATAAATATTATGTTTAAAAAAGGATCTAAATTATACGGAATATTTAAAGGGGCTTGCCCTAAGTGTCATAACGAATCGATGTATAAAAACACCAACCCTTATATTCTACACGAGGTTTTCGAAATGCACGAAAAATGCAGTCATTGCGACACAAAATATAAGATTGAACCGTCTTTCTTTTATGGCTCTATGTACGTAAGCTATGGAGTTGGTATCGCTTTTGCCGTTGCCGCTTGGATAATTAGCTATGTTTTTCTTAACAGTACTCCTCTTACAGGTTTTATAGCAATAGTAATTACCCTAGTAGTTTTTATGCCTTACATCATGAGGTTATCACGAAGTATTTGGATAAATATTTTTATGGGTTACGATAAAAAGCTAGATAAAAAGGCTAAATAAGAAAACGGCTATAATCAATCTCTTCGGCAATCGTACCATTATTCTCTATCGCGTTGTATAATATTTCGGCTACATAAGGGCCAATTAAAACGCCGCGCGTACCTAGTCCGTTAATAATATGAATATTTTTATATTCGGGGTGACTCCCAATTATAGGGCGCCTATTACTAACCGTAGGACGAATACCTGCAGACTGGTCTACAACTGTAAACGAACAATTAATTAAAGGCTTTAACTTGTCTAAAAGTTGCTCTTTTGCTGTGTCGGTAGCCGCATTTGTTTTATCAGTCCAATTATAAGTAGATCCCACATTATACAAATCGTTGCCCTTAGGAATAATAAATACACTCGCTTTTAAAATATAATCTATTTTTAAATCTGGAGCATGAATGGTTAACATCTCTCCTTTCGCAGCTTTTAAAGATACACGAGGGAAGAACATATTATTTACAACGCCATATCCTTCTGCAAATACAATATGTTTAGCAGTGATGTTTTTATAGTTTACAGCTGAAGGTTGTATCGAAAGTGCATCAAAATTAAAGGTCTCTTCTAATAATTGCGAATTATCTTTTAACTGCTGAAGGTAAGTATCAATAAGAACATTAGTATCTATACGACCAGTTTCTAGAACCTCTCCAAAACCAAAATCGGCATTTACTGATGCATTAGAATTCTTTTGAAGTGTGGTAGACATAAATCGCGACAATTCAGAATTTTCTGAAGCTGTGTACCAATCGTTCTGTTCCTCTAACGATGTAAAGCGTCTGTAAACAGGCACCTTATAATCTAACTTAATATCTAATCGTTCTTCGATTGTTGTATACATTGGTAAAGCGACAGCCAATTGCTCAACAGATTTCCAAACCACGCTAAAGCGTTTTAGCACTACTGGGTTGTAAACACCCCCTGCAACTAGAGAAGCTTGCTGAGAATGGTTATTAATAACCACAAACGATTTGTTATTCGCTATTAATTGCTCGCAAAACGAAATACCTGCAAGGCCACAGCCTACAATAATATAATCTACATTCATAGCCGCAAAGATATAATAATATAAAAAGAAGAAACGCTGTGTAAACAAAAAACGCCCACTTAAAAAAGTGAGCGTTTTAATTAACTATAGTTTACAAATTAGTATGACCACATATCTAATTCAAAATTTCTAATTTTCTCTTTAATTCTTTCAGACTCTAATAACTGCATTAAAGCATTCTCTGCAACGTACTCATCGATAGTTCTATCTCCATAAACATTTTCTTCTTTATAAATAACCGCATCAAAACGTCTAGCGTTTAAGATGTGATCGAAAGAAAATGGTATTGCGCTATTTTTTGTATTAAACGATTTTGCTTCGTGCAACACATTTCTAGCGTCTGGAAAGAATATCCAAAATAATGGATTTGGTAATTTATTCGCTTCGTCGTTAGAATCTATAAAGTTAACATCTGGCGCTGCCGGAGCAATACCTAAAAGTCTATACTTTAATTCTCCTTGGCGCTTGTCGAAATACCAAAGCCCTTTTATTAAGTAAGCACTTACATCGAAAGAAGAAATATTTCGAGTTGTAATATACTCAGGATCTACATAACCATCGGCATTAAACTGATCGTACCCTATCTCTAAAGTATCCACCTTTGTTGTAATGTCTCTAAGTTCTTTTTGCGTACGTAAACCTGTAAAATAAGAATCGTTATATACTTTTTCAATTTTTCCTTGAGCGATAGCCTTCGTTAAAACATCGTAAAGTGATCTTCTGTCGCTACCAATATTATTGGTATCTACAGGATAGTATAACGGGAAATTTACACGTTCGTCTAGTACAATTTTCTCCCAAGTCATTTTAGCGAACATAATATCTCTATCGTCAACATATCCGTAATTTAACGGTTTGTCGTTATCTAGCGCTTTTTGTTCTTCAGTTCTTACTCCAATTTCATCTGGAGCTTTGGCATTTAAAATGTTAGCCTGAGCAAACGCTCCTGAAGACAAACACACACCGAAAATAACTGTTAATAAAGATCTATAATTCATTCTAAAAATAATTTAATTGTTTTTAATTACAAAGTTGGTTAATTAGTTAGATAACTCTATAATAATTGGAGCTGCTGGCTTAATTTTTGGACCATTAGATCTTGACTTGATATCAAAAATCTGTACATCTGCTCCTCTTTTCGCTTTACTTAAAGCAGCTTTTGCTTGACCGTTAAGTCTGTTTCCTGAAACCGTTACACTTGGTTGTCCAGGTACTTTCATTTTAAATCCAGTAACTGTTAATGGTAAATCGAAATCGAAGTCTTCTAAGACGGCACCGATTTGACCTATTTCAACGTTGTTTCTTGGTAATTTGAAAGACCCTGTTTTTCCAGCTAACTGACCAGAAGGTGTTGGGATATCTTTAATTCTAAATGTTTTCTTATCTGATGCTTTAGAACCGTCATCAAGCGTTGCGCTTACATTAATTGTAACCTCTCTTCCTGAAGTTGGAACCATTGTATACGATCCTCCTTTAGATCCTTTCTTAAGGCCTGCTCCACTAGCCGATACTTTATTGTCAGGAACACCAGCAAAAGAAATCGTCATTGGATTAGCAACCCCACGGTATACTACGTTCATTTTATCTGCAGAAATAGTAGCAGAGTTTGGACGTGGTACAACAACATAATTTGCTGTAATAGGAATTTCTAAAGGCTTACCATCTTCTAAGAACGTGAATTTACCTTTAATTTCATGAGCACCAACATTACCAACATTAAAATCTAATTTCGCAGCACCTGTAGAATCGATTGCATTTGCAATATCAACTTCGTTACCTTGAACTTCTAATTTTGTAGGTGTTACGTTAGCATACTTACCTAATACTACTCTACCTGAAAATTTTTCACCTGCAAAAAATGCAGATTTATCAGCTAAAACAATTGCTTGGTAATTATTAAGAGATACTGCAGCATCCAATGTATTACCTAAAAATAGGTTAAACATATTTGCTTCTGTTACCTTAACATCATTTTGCATTGCCGTTAACTTCGTGTACGAAGCAATTGCTGGATACCCTTTATAGTGGTAATCTAACCAAGGAATGTTTTTTCCTTCAGCATCTGTCATAGGTTGAGTACTAAAACGCTTGTTAAAGCTTTCAATAGCTTTTTGATACTTTACGTCAGTACCTAAAATATCTAATATCTCCTTTTTGTACTTAGCAATCTCTTCTAATACTTTTTCACCACCAGTAGTTAAGCGATCTCCTGTAAACCATTTTTCGTCAAGGATATCTGTTTTATCCATTGCTTGAAACGGTAATTGACCTGATACTGGATCTACTTCGTAACCTCCTGTTTTAAGTAAGTCTACTTTAATAGTTTCAATATATCTGAAAAATTTATCTGAAGCAAGACTCACTTGTTTTGCTTTCGTTGCTGGTACAGCAAAATCTTCTGGTTTTTCTTCAGCTTTATTTTCTAAATCGGCTAATAATAAGCTGTTTTTTTCTGTAGTATCAGTATTCGATTCTACAAACTTCGCTTCCATTAAACCAAATGCCGATAGTACTTCTTTTGACATATTCATAGCCATCATAGCGATAAATACTAAATACATCAAGTTAATCATTTTCTGCCTTGCGGACTGTTTTCCTCCTGCCATAACTAATTAGTTTGTTTTGTTAATAATTAAGTGTACTAATTACTAATTAGTTTTTGTTCATTGCAGATAACATACCACCATAAACACCATTTAAAGATGAAAGGTTAGATGCTAAAGATTGCATTTGCTCTTTTAATTTAGATGCATTTTCAACAGTTTCTTCGTTAATAGTAGCTTGACGGCTTGCGCTATCCATTTGTACTTTATAAAGACTGTTTAAAGATTCTAACTGAGCAGCAGCTAATGACATTTGCTCACCGTATTTTTTAGTTGATGCAATAGAATCTACTGTTGGAGAAATTCCTTTTGCAGCGCCTTCAAAGTTTTTGATGCTGTTTCCTAAGCTAGCCATTAATTCACCATCAATTTTAGCTTCTTTTAATAAGTTGTCTAATTTTTTAGATAAAAGCCCATCTGCATTTGTTGGGTCTTCTGTCTTAGCTTGTCTTTTTACTGATCCTGCTCCTCCTGCTAATTCAGGGTATACTAAAGACCAATCTAAATCTCCAGACTGTCTTTCGAAAGCTGAAAGTGTAAATACGATAGCTTCAACAATCATACCTATTGTTAGAATAAGTGAAGCGAAAGGCCAGTGTTGGATTTTGAATAATGCTCCAATAATTACAATTGCAGCTCCAAGTCCGTAGACCATGTTCATTGTTGAAAGTTTTCCTTTTTGTGCCATAATTTCTTAGTTGTTTTAATTTTTAGTTGTTAAGTTATTTATTTGTTTTAAAGTAGGTATTTTAAATTATCGTCTAGAGTTCGCTGTTACTTCAGTTCCCATATAATCTTGAACAGTTCTGAAACCTATATAACTTCTTGATGAATCTGCGTATTCGTAATCTCTTGAACTTACTTGTAAGAAGTAAGCTACATCTTTCCAAGAACCACCTCTAACCACTTTACGTTGGTTATTTTTATCGTTAACACTTGGGTTAATAGTTGATGCGAATTCGTAAGATCCCGGATCGTAAGATGCGTTTACCCATTCTGAAACGTTTCCAGCCATATTATAAAGGTTAAAATCGTTTGGCTCGTAAGCATCAGCTTCTACTGTATATAATGCTTCATCTGCTGCGTAATCACCACGTAAAGGCTTAAAGTTTGCCATAAAACAACCTCTATCGTTTTTAGCATAAGGCCCTCCCCAAGGGAATGTTGCTGCTTGTAGACCACCTCTTGCTGCATACTCCCATTCTGCCTCAGACGGTAAACGGTAAGAATTCACAAAAGCTTTCTTTTTCTCTTTTCTATAGGTGTTATGCTCTAAAGTTCTCCATTGGCAAAACGCTTTCGCTTGTTTCCAAGTTACGCCTACTACTGGGTATGCACTATAAGCATCGTGCCAGAAATAATCGTTGTGCATTGGCTCGTTATAAGAGTACGCGAAATCTCTAATCCAAGCTGTTGTATCTGGGTAGATAGCAACCTCTTCTTTCATAATAACGTCTTTACGTCTTAAGTTTCTGTTTTTAGCGGCTTTTTCAATATCCATATACGTGTATTGAAACTTAAACTTAGTAACATCCCAAGTTCTTTGTCCGTTATACGACTCTTCTATAGGAAGGTACATTGTATCCATAACCTCAGCATAGTACTCATCTGGATATTCTGCTGTATCAAAAATCAAATCAACTTCTTTGTTTAATTTTCTTCCTTCGTATCCTGTTTCACCAAGACCGCTGTAGTTATCGAACATATACTTTTCGTATACCGTCATTTCTTCTTCGTTAGCGCCTTTAAATGCGTATTGACCAATTCCAGGATTATCTCCATCTGTTTCGCCAACCTCATCTGCTAAAATAGCAAGCTTAGTTCTTATTGTCGAGTCGCGAACCCATTCTACAAACTGACGGTACTCACTATTCGTGATTTCCGTTTCGTCCATATAAAAAGCTCTTACCGTTACTGTTTTTGCTGGAGCATCTTGAATACCCGCTAAATCATCATCGGCCTTACCCATAATAAATGCACCACCTGGTACCAATGTCATACCATAAGGTTTTTCTGGGTGCCATTTTTTTCCTTTTACACCAACTAGCTGACCTTTGTCTTTAGATCCACAACTTGCTAAAAGTGTCAAAACTGCCGTTATTAATAGAAATTTCTTCATATTTATTGATACCTATAAGGTTAATTAATTGCTCTTATTTTTTTTTAAGAGCGTAAACATATTTATATAATATTTAAAAAACAACTTTTTTTGTAAAAAAGCATCATTTAATCGTGTTAAAATACCATTAATCGATTAAGAAAATGTTAAAAAAAAATAACATTCGGTAAGTTAATATACACTGTTCTTCTGAAACGCTTTATACCATCTATCAGGTATTTGGTCATTACAAGCGTCCAAATAATCTTTATGAGTACAAGGTAATAACGTGTGCTTTTTTAATTTATTATTAACATTTGCTAAAAAAGGAATTTCTATCCACCATCTCCCAGATTTAATACTCTTGTAAAACACAAGCTCGTGCGTGTCTGCTAATGTAATATATTTTTGGTGATTAGTTCCGGTTATAAAATCATCATCTTTAACACGATAGTTAAACCCTTCTATAAAATACCAAATCATTTGCGCTATTAACAACTCTGTCATTTCATCGTCGTACGACGGTTTATAATCGAATATACCAAATGTGGACACTTTATTACTAATACCTGCATAACGAGATACTGCACAAATCTCTTTACCATCTAATCCGTTTGGAGACAGTCGTTGTTTTAAACTGACCTCAGACGCTTTTAAAACCCCTAAATCAACACTTACTATATTTGCATCGCGCATTACGGGTTCTACAATAGTTATGTCGTTAGAGACCTCCCCTAAGCGATAGGCTTCAAAATACAGCCGCTCCATTAAATCAATCTCTTCTTGAGAATTAAAGTACGTTTGATACCCTATCGTGGCGTAATTAAATAAGTTATAAGGCTCGTCTAGAATGATTTTACCTATAAAACTATCATTCTTTATTGGTTTTGCCGAATCTCCTAAATCGAATTTAGCATCCACATTTACAATATTTACCATTGGCATTAATTCATCGTAAGCACGATATAACGGATACGTTAAATCCTGACTTCCGCCAATAACTATAGGAATGATTTTTTTCTGAATTAATATAGAGACGGTGGTTTTTAATGCAAAGTAAGTATCCTCTACACTTTCGCCACGTTGAATATCGCCTAGATCGGCAATAGTGACATTCCAGCTTCCTGGATATAATGCATAAAATGCTTTACGGATTTCGTTTAAATCGTGATCTTCACCAATGTAGTTGGTACTGTTCCGGTTTTCTAAAACACCAATAAGCGCAACAGACACTCCAGTTAATTCTGGAATACCGTGTTGCGCCGAGTGTATTCTTAATTTCCGCCCTAATGCTTGCATAGATAATAGTTCGTTATGAGCAAGCACCGAATCTGAAACAGGTGAAAGGAAACTAAAATTCATTTATTTTTTTATTTTTTTGTAGTGGTTTTCTTTACAGCAACCTTTTTAGGTGCCGCTTTTTTTGTGGTCGTTTTTTTTGCTGTAGTTTTCTTAGCTGCCGGCTTTTTAGCAGCTGGCTTTTTCTTAGCGGCCTTTTTCTTGGGCGCATTCTTTTCTATAATACCCTGTACCTCTTCTAAAGTTAACGCTGGCGCATCTGTAGTTTTAGGTAATTCTATTTTTACTTTTCCTTGAAGGATATTAAAACGGCCCCAACGTGCTTTTTCCACGCGAATACCTTCATCTTCCCAATTATGAATAACCTTATCAATTTCCTTTTGGATTTTAGTTTCAATTAATTCTACAATCTCAACATCAGACAAGTTATCCCAATCGTATTTTTTGTTCACGTTAATAAACATCTCGTTCCATTTTATAAATGGCCCGAAACGCCCTTTACCTTTTTGCACCGGTAAATCCTTATACATATATATAGGAGCGTCTGCTTTTTCCTTCTCTTTTATAAGTTCTACAGCATCGTCGAATTCTACATTTAAAGGATCGGTACCACGAGGCAACGAGACAAAAGCATCACCAAACTTAACGTATGGTCCATAACGACCATTATTAACTTCTACAGACTCTCCTTTATACTCTCCTAATGTTTTTGGCAATTGGAATAAATCCATTGCTTCTTCAAACGTAATAGTATTTAATTGTTGGTCTGGACTTAAACTAGCGTAGGTTGGGCTCTCTTCATCATCTACCGTTCCCATTTGCACCATCGGCCCAAATTTCCCTAGACGCACACTAACGCGTCTTCCTGTAGTTGGGTCTTCACCTAAAATACGTTCTCCAGACTCTCTTTCTGCATTTTCTTGAACGTCGACAACTTTTGGATGAAAATCTTTATAGAAGGATTTCATCACGTCTTTCCAATCTGCTTTACCGTCGGCAATATCATCAAACTGATCTTCTACATTTGCCGTAAAACTGTAATCTAAAATCGTTTCAAAATGATTGACTAAGAAATCGGTAACAATCATACCAATATCTGTTGGCACTAATTTTCCTTTATCAGAGCCTACTTTCTCTGTTAGCGTATTATCTTTTACTTTATCTTCTTTTAAAACGAGTTGCGTGTAATTACGTTCTACACCTTCAATCGTTCCTTTTTCTACATAATTTCTATTTTGAATCGTAGAAATCGTTGGTGCGTAAGTAGACGGACGACCAATACCTAGCTCCTCTAATTTCTTAACTAAAGAGGCTTCTGTATACCGGTAAGGTGCGCGCGAATAACGCTCTGTTGCTGTAATGTAATTATTAAGCAACGTTTCGTTTACTTTCATTGCTGGCAACATACCTTCTTGCTCGATATCTTCATCATCGGTACCCTCTAAGTACACTTTTAAGAATCCATCAAACGTAATAACCTCTCCATTTGCTGTAAAGGTTTCATTATGTGCTGCTGCTTCAATTTTAACATTGGTACGCTCTAATTGCGCTTCACTCATTTGTGAGGCAATAGCACGTTTCCAAATTAAATCGTATAAACGGGCTTGATCACGTTCTAAATTAACAGAATGTGTTTCAAAACTTGTTGGTCTAATCGCTTCGTGCGCTTCTTGTGCGCCTTTGGATTTCCCTTTATGTTTACGTGCTTTACTGTATTCTTTACCGTAGGCTTTAATAATTTCTTTTTCGGCACCTTTTCGTGCTTCATCAGATAGGTTTACACTATCGGTTCTCATATAAGTAATTAAACCGGCTTCGTATAAACGTTGCGCCATATTCATAGTTTTACTTACTGAAAAATATAATTTACGCGACGCTTCTTGTTGTAATGTTGATGTTGTAAACGGTGCTGCTGGCGATTTCTTAGCGGGTTTTTTCTCTAAGTTCGCAACCTTAAAAGTGGTATTGGCATTTTTCTCTAAAAATGCTACGGCCTCTTCTTTAGTTTGAATAGCTTTTGGCAATTTCGCTTTAAACGACTGCCCTTCCTCGTTAGAAAATTCTGCATCGATACGGTAAGATGCTTCTGCTTGAAACCCTTGAATTTCGCGCTCGCGCTCTACAATTAAACGCACAGATACCGATTGTACACGTCCAGCCGATAAGCCTCCTTTTACTTTTCTCCATAATACTGGAGACAACTCGTACCCTACTATTCTATCTAATACGCGACGAGCTTGTTGCGCATCGACCAAATCGTAATCTATTTGTCTAGGATTCTCTACTGCTTTTTGAATGGCAGACTTAGTAATTTCATGAAAAACGATACGTTTCGTTTTCGCTTTATCTAAATTTAAAGATTCGGCTAAATGCCAAGCTATGGCCTCACCCTCGCGATCCTCATCACTTGCTAGCCAAACCATTTCGGCTTTCTTTGCTAAATCTTTTAATTTTTTAACTACTGCTTTTTTATCGACAGACACTTCATATCTTGGCTCAAAATCGCCTTCTACATCTACTCCCAATTCCTTTGAAGGTAAATCGGAAATATGTCCGTAACTAGATTCTACTTTAAAATCTTTTCCCAAAAACTTTTCAATTGTTTTTGCCTTTGCAGGGGACTCTACTATAACTAAATTCTTCGCCATTCTTCGTGTTTTGTGGTTACAAATGTATATCAAAAAAAATACATGCACCTAATTTTTATCCTTTTTAAGAATCAAGCCTACCTATTAAACACATTAATAATTAAGTGTTTATTTTATAAAAAGAATGATTTTAATGTTCATTTTTAAACCTCATTACTATCAAAATCAATCCATAAGTACTTTCTTTTTGTCTCAATATAACAGACACACTAAACCAATTACTTTACTTTGAATAATTCATCTTAAAACTTTCTATTTCAATAGACTCATTATTATTTTCCAGATTTTAAAAAGTCCAAGGTCGAAAAATTTTAACTTTTAAGAGGGAAAAATAATAACACTGTCACTTTGTCACCATCATTTAATAATCCTATATTTGCAGACGGATTGAATCTTAGTATTTTCAATACATTCTTATGGAAAAAATAATAGACGAAACAAAACAAGGTGAGACTCTTGTCTTACAACATAAAGAACAAAACACTAAAAAACTTTTTATTGAAAGCTATGGCTGCGCTATGAATTTTAGTGATAGTGAGATTGTAGCTTCAATTTTAACTAATGAGGGTTACAACACAACACAAAACCTTGAAGAAGCCGATTTAGTTTTAGTGAACACCTGCTCTATTAGAAACAAAGCGGAGCAAACGGTTAGAAAACGCTTAGAAAAATACAATGCGGTAAAACGTATAAACCCAAAAATGAAAGTTGGAGTATTGGGTTGTATGGCCGAGCGCTTAAAAAGCAAGTTTTTAGAAGAAGAGAAAATTGTAGACCTCGTCGTAGGTCCAGATGCTTATAAAGACTTACCAAACCTACTTGCCGAAGTTGAAGATGGTCGCGATGCTATTAATGTCGTACTATCTAAAGATGAAACTTACGGCGATATATCTCCGGTGCGTTTAAACACAAACGGCGTGAGTGCTTTGGTATCTATTACTAGAGGTTGCGATAACATGTGCACATTCTGCGTTGTTCCTTTTACTCGCGGTAGAGAACGCAGTAGAGATCCTCAAAGTATTATAGAAGAGGTAAACGACTTATGGACTAAAGGCTATAAAGAAATTACGCTTTTAGGCCAGAATGTTGATAGCTACCTTTGGTATGGCGGCGGACTTAAGAAAGATTTCGTTAAAGCTACAGATATGCAAAAAGCAACAGCCGTAGATTTTTCTAAGTTATTATCTATCTGTGCCGAAGCGCAACCTGCAATGCGTATTCGCTTTTCGACGTCTAACCCGCAAGACATGTCTCTAGACGTTATTAAAACAATGGCGAAATACGATAATATTTGTAACCATATTCACTTACCGGTGCAAAGCGGAAGCGATCGTATTCTAAAAGAAATGAATCGCTTACACACTAGAGAAGAATATTTTACCTTAATAGATAATATTAGATCTATTATTCCAGATTGTGCAATTTCTCAAGATATGATTGCTGGTTTCCCTACAGAAACTGAAGAAGATCACCAAGACACCCTATCCTTATTAGAGTATGTGAAATATAATTTTGGTTATATGTATACGTATTCGGAAAGACCGGGAACATTAGCCGAGCGCAAATTAGAAGACGATGTACCAGAAGCTGTAAAAAGCAGACGATTAAGTGAAATAATAGAACTTCAGCTTAAGCATAGCGAGTTTAGAACCCGCGAAAACTTAGGTAAAACGGTAAAAGTTCTTGTTGAGCGCGAATCTAAAAAATCTAAAGACCACTGGTCGGGTCGCACCGAAAAAAATATTGTGGCCGTTTTTCCAAAAGAGAATTATTCTGTTGGCGACTTCGTAAATGTAAAAATAATAGATTGTACCAAAGCAACATTAAAAGGTGAAGCTACTGGTCTTTCTGAAATATAAAAAACTATGAAAAAAATATTATTCCTACTTAGCTTCGCTGTTGCGTTTACAAGCTGCAATAACGAACCTTTAGATCCCGATTTCGTACTTGGTATTGAAGACCCAACAATTCCTATAGATCCAGGAACGGGAAGCGACGATTTAACATTATCTACTTACTCTTTTAATGTAGCTGCACAAGTACCACTATTTGGAGCCATTAATACGGATTCCGATTTTTCGTTTACCAACGGAAAAGCATCTGCAATAACTACCGAAACCACATTTTTTGGAGTAACAGCAACCACGCAAACCACTATAATTACAAATGCGTCTGGTAATGTTACCGAGTTACAATCGTACGAAGGTTCTACTTTAACTAACGAAACAATTATATCGTACGACGGACAAAACATCTCTCAAATAGTATATAATTTTATTGAAGATGATACTGATGATTACACGTATACTTTTGCTTACAACGGAAATATTGTAACGAGAACAGATGCTGACAGCGGACTTACAACAGAATTTGAGTTCGATGGAAACACCAATTTAATTAGAAAGGAAACGTTTGATAATGCTTCGAGTATTCAAAAAGAAACGTTGACGTACTCAAGTAATGGCAACTGCTCAACCTCTGTTATGACTGGCGAAACAGACACGAATTCTACGTATGCTTACGATGCGTTAACCAACCCACTAAAACAAGGGTTTAGTAATCAATATATGCTGAGTTATTTAAATGATGATTACGACTCGCAAGCCGGAAGTATTGCAGCGCAATTTCACGGTGCTAATAACTGGACGTCTACCACAACACCAGAAGGGACTTTCGATTTTACAGTAAACTATATAGCAACAGATAGAATTTCGACTAAAAACAGTTTTTACGATTTAGGCGATGGCGCTACAGTAACACAATCTGAAGTTTTTAATTACGTAAATTAATATCAATTTTAGTTAATTATGGATTCTATACAAGCAACAAAACAACGTTTTGGTATTATTGGTAATAGTTCTGTTTTAAACCGAGCTATAGAAAAGGCAATACGCGTGGCACCAACTGATATTTCGGTTTTAGTAACCGGAGAAAGTGGTGTTGGAAAAGAAAGTATTCCGAAAATAATACATTCGTTATCTCACCGTAAACACGGTAAATATATAGCAGTAAACTGTGGAGCCATACCAGAAGGCACAATAGACAGTGAGCTATTTGGTCACGAAAAAGGTGCATTTACAGGCGCAACACAAACCCGAAATGGTTATTTCGAGGTGGCCGATGGTGGAACCATTTTTCTTGATGAAGTTGGAGAATTACCATTAACAACTCAAGTAAGGTTATTACGTGTGCTTGAAAATGGCGAGTTTATAAAAGTTGGTTCTAGTAAAGTACAAAAAACTAATGTGCGTATTGTAGCGGCTACAAACGTGCAAATGTTCGAGGCTATAAAAAACGAAAAATTTAGAGAAGACCTTTATTATAGGTTAAGCACCATAGATATTCATTTACCACCACTTCGCGATAGACAAGAAGATATTCATTTACTATTCAGGAAATTCGCTAGCGATTTCGCTTTAAAATATAAAATGCCTACCATTAAATTAACCGACGATGCAATAAGTATCTTGGTTAAATTTAGATGGAGTGGAAACATTAGGCAATTGCGAAATGTTGCCGAGCAAGTGTCGGTATTAGAACAAAACAGAACAATAACCGCCGACTCATTACGCTCGTATTTACCAAGTTCTGGGCCTAATTTACCTGCCGTTGTAAAAAACACTAAATCTGAAAGCGATTTTAGTAGCGAACGCGAAATTCTCTATAAGGTGTTGTTTGATATGAAAGCCGATTTAAATGATTTAAAAAAGCTTACAATGGAACTGATGAAATCTGGAAACACCAAAGATGTTCAGAAAACTAATGAGAGCCTTATTGATAAAATCTACGGCAACGAAGATGAGGACACCGAAGATTACGAGGAAGCTTTAGAAGATTTGCAAATATTAGCAATACCTCAAAAACAAAAAGAAGAAGACAGCGACAATAGCGCAGATAAGTATCATTTTGCTGAAGAAATAGAGGAAGAAGAAACCCTGTCTCTTCACGATAAAGAATTAGAATTGATTAGAAAATCTTTAGAACGCCATA
>JAGPVI010000259.1 GCA_018067115.1 Bizionia sp.
TGATAAAAAGACACCTGTTTTTCTTTTTTCTGTGATTAATTCTTCCATAGCCGAGTTACTAGAAGCCCCAACATTAAAATCACCATCGGTAGCTAAAATAACACGATTATTTCCGTTTTCTTGAAAGTTCTCCGCTGCTAATTTATATGCTAATTCAATACCTTGTCCACCAGCAGTACTCCCTCCTGCCGACAAATCGTTTAAAGCTTTTAAAATTTTATCTTTATACTTTCCAGAAGTGGGTTCTAAAACAACGCCAGCCGCTCCTGCGTATACTACAATAGCTACATTATCTTTTTCTCGTAGTTGATTAACCAGTAAACTAAACGCCGATTTTAATAATGGTAGTTTATTTGCGGAATTCATAGATCCCGATACATCGATTAAGAAAGTTAAATTTGACGCTGGAATCGCCTCATTTTGATACGTTTTTCCTTGTAGCCCAATTTTTACTAATCGCGTGCTTGTATTCCATGGTGTTATTATTTGTTCTGTATTAATAGAAAACGGATCTGCGTTTTGAGGCTGCGGATAATTATAACTAAAATAGTTTACCATTTCCTCAATTTTCACAGCGCTAGCAGGAATATCTTGTCCGTTATTTATTAATCGCCTTACATTACTATACGACGCCTTATCGACATCTATAGAAAAGGTAGATAGTGGTGAAAGTGTCGTACTTTTAAACTTATTTTCGTGAATTTTAGTGTATTCCTCATTACTTAAGGCTTGGGGATGAAAAGTGTTATTGGGTTCTTTAAAACCGCCATTTCTAGTAGTCACAACAATTACTCCATTTTTCCCTTGACTCCCATAAAGAGTACTACCCCTAGCACCTTTAATGACATCAACTTTATTTATCTCACTCGCTTTTAAAGCGTTCAGCGTCTCGTCTGATGAAATTACGCCATCTATAACAACCAAAGCCTTAGCGCCACCCCCTTTAATAGATCTTTTTCCACGAAGTACAATTTTAGACGTATTATGACTTTGAACTGTTAACCCTGAAACTTTACCCGATAAGGATTGAACAACATTAGGATTGTTAGCTCGCGTTAATTGCTCCGTACGCACTACGTGAGTACTGTACCTAATTCTATCTTTTTTTCTTGTTGTACCCAACGCCGTAACGACAACTTCGTCTAGCGACTCTTTATCCGGTTGCATCGCAAAACTTAAGGTTGTTTGCTTATTTACTTTCCGTTCTTCGGTAATATAACCTATAAATGAATAGCGCAAGATCGCTCCTTGCTCTACATAAATAGTGTACTCACCGTCAAAATTAGTTTGAGTGCCAGAAGTTTTACCCTTAACGACTATAGTAACACCTGGTAATGGGAGTCCGCTTTCATCCGATATAATTCCAGAAACAATATTTTGTTTTTGGGCGGATAACGGCATCGAAATGAGTAAAATAAATAGTGTATGTAGTATCGTTTTCATAATCTGTGGTTTTAAAGTTTACAGTAAACTTATAACCAAAGACTAAATTATAAAATCGGGAATGAGTGAAATGGACGTTTCAATGAGTGAACGCGAAATTATAAATACTTTCAAATTCATTTGTATTGGTGTTCAATAAAAGATACACGATCGCCTCACTTTTAGAATCATAATAAAGACATTACTGACGCCCTTTATAACTTTTTTACAAGCGCTAAAGTTTTTTGACGTTGGATTTTTCCCGAAGACGTTTCAGCAAAAGCATCGATAAAATAAACAGCTTTCGGTTTTTTATAATTTTCCAAAGCTTCAAAAACTGAAGGCTCTAAAGTGATTTTATTACCTTCAATTACAAGAATTAAAGCATTACCCAAACGATCATCCACTTCCGAAGCTATAAAAAACCGAGTGTGAATATGGCGTTTTAAAGTTGCTTCTATTTGTTCGGGGTGTATTTTTATACCTCCAGAATTAATCACATTATCGAAACGGCCCAACCATTTAAAAGTAGTTTCCGACTGTAACTCAACAATATCGTTAGTCACAATTGTATTCTCTAATAATTGCGACGCTTCAATAACCAAACATGCTCTTTTATCTTGAGAAATACTAATATTTGGCAACACTTCAAAACTTAAATGGGCGGTGTTTAAACCTGTAATGGAATTTGTGCCCCGTAAATTATTAAGCTTTTTTACAGCAATATGAGAGACTGTTTCTGTCATTCCATACGTTTCGTAAACAGTAGTTTTTACCGTCTGTATTTTATCTAACAAGCTGTTAGACACAGGCGCGCCACCAACTATAAGTTGTTTTATATTTTGTAATTTATGGCTAGTTTTTAATAGCTGCATTGGTACCATAGCTGCAAAATCGTAGACCGTATTTGTGTTAAAAACGACCTCCGACTGTGGAGAGACACAGTCTATTTCCAGTCCTAAAACCATAGCACGAACCAACATCATTTTTCCTGCAATATAAGTTGCCGGTAAACATAATAACGCAGTACTCCCCGGTTTCAAGTTGAAATAAGCACCGGTTGCCACTGCCGAATTCACCATTGCTTGCTTTTGTAATACAATCGGTTTTGGTGCACCAGTAGATCCAGAGGTTTTTGCTTGTAAATTGGGACTATCTTTTAACCACTCTAATAAAAACTGACCTATTTCTTTTTCAAAAGCGACACCTTCTTTAACAAAAAAGCGAGCTTTTTCCTTTAGAGTTGTAATCGTAACTGTGTCACCATTTAGTTTAAAATGAGAGTGTATCGTTTTATAATCGT
>JAGPVI010000168.1 GCA_018067115.1 Bizionia sp.
ATAAAAATTATACAAACGCACCATGAACGTCAAGGTAAAAAGCCACAGACACTTATAAATGCGATTTTAGAAACGAAACATTTAGAAGATTACAAGCAAAAAACGCAGGCTGTTTTAGTTGAAGAAAAAATTATAAAATACATTGCTCAGTTAGTTAATAAAACAAGAAACCATCCGCATTTGTATTTAGGAGGTTCTCCAAGAGCATCGTTAGCTATTTTAAATACAGCCAAAGCTTTTGCCGCTATTAACGGAAGAGATTTTGTTATTCCGGAAGATGTAAAAAAAGCACTAAAACCCGTACTTAATCACAGAATTATTTTAACGCCAGAGCGTGAAATGGAAGGAATGACCACAGAAAATGTTATTGATATGATTGAACAATCTGTTGAAGTACCGAGATAACACATCACAAAAGCGTCTTTAAACTGAATCTAGATTACGTATGAAATTTATAAAATCGTTATACTTACACAACGCCTTTTTTGTCTATTTGGCAGGTGCTTCGGTATGCTTTTTATTATCGTTTTGGATTCCCTTTTTATACCCAATTGCTTGGGTTTTGGTGTTAATTATCTCCATTTTATTTAGTGTCGACTTGTTTATCCTTTATCGCTACAATAATGCCGTAGAAGCCTCGCGAATACTACCAGATAAATTCTCTAATAGCGACATAAATTTAGTCCCTATTACATTACGTAACAACTATCCATTCACTACAGAATTGGATGTTATTGATGAATTACCGGTACAGTTTCAAAAAAGAGACTTCTCTTACAAAGCCACGGTTCATTCCAATCACACCTTAGATTTTAATTACGATGTTCGCCCAGTAGAGCGTGGCGAATATTATTTTGGCCATTTAAATGTTTATGTCTCTTCTCGTTTAAAGATTGTAAAGCGTAAATATCAGTTTCAAAACCAACAAATGGTTGCTGTATATCCTTCTTTTGTGCAGATGCAGAAATACGATTTCTTAGCCATTAGCAATCAGCTTACAACATTTGGATTAAAAAAAATTCGTCGTATTGGTAATACTTCAGAATTCGAGCAAATTAAAGATTATGTTCAAGGCGATGATTTTAGAACTGTAAATTGGAAAGCGACTGCAAAACGCGGACAATTAATGGTGAATCAATACCAAGACGAAAAATCGCAACCTATTTACTCTATTATCGATACCGGCCGGGTTATGAAAATGCCTTTTAACGGCTTAAAACTTTTAGATTACGCTATTAATTCTACTCTAGCGTTTAGTAATGTGGCATTAAAAAAGCACGATAAAGTTGGCATGCTTACCTTTTCGAAAACCATAGAATCATTCTTACCCGCTACTCAAAAACTAACCTATTTAAATGTTATTCTTCAGCGATTATATAATATAAATACACAGTATTTTGATAGTGATTACGGATTATTATATGCCCAATTAAAACGAAAAGTAACTCACCGAAGCTTGTTGATTTTATATACTAATTTTGAACATATTAGTGCATTAAAACGTCAGCTACCTTATTTACAAGCCATTTCTAAAAACCATTTACTAGTTGTCGTTTTGTTTGAAAACACAGAACTCGATACTATTATTTCTGAAAAAGCAGAAGACCTGCAAGCGATTTACCATAAAACTATAGCCGAAAAATTTTCGTACGAAAAAAAATTAATGGTTAAAGAACTACAAAAATATGGTATACAAAGTATTTTAACTGCCCCCGAAAAGTTAACGGTAAACACCATTAATAAGTACCTAGAAATTAAAGCTAGAGGCTTATTATAACCACAGAAACAGACGTTTACCCCGGTTTTTAGCCGTTAAACCACAAATAGCTATTTTATTTTTAAATATTCTATTTTTTAGCATATCTTGTTAATGCTATTAATTTAACCCACAACAAAATGAAGCCTTTTGGTTATCTACTTATCGCTATATTCTGCACTATTGGTGCTCACTATGCTACTGCTCAAACAAAAAATAATCCTTGGACTGCTTCTTTCGGTACAAACGTTATACATAACCCTGTTCGGGATATACCAAGCGAAGAAGGCCGTTTTAAAACTTGGAACTGGAATGGTGGCGGTTTTCGTTTATCTGTAGGTAGACTGATATCTAACAGACTTTATGTTGAAGGTGTGGCCTCTATAAATTCAATTTCTGAAAACTATAATAACTTAGAAGAAGAATACCCATACGCTTCTATAGATGGTATGGTTAAATACCATTTAACGCGAGGGCTATATACCTTAGACCCGTTTGTTACCGTTGGCGGTGGCTACACGTGGTTAGACACCAATGATCGTAGTCTGCGAACTGTAGGCTCCCCAACGGCAAATGGAGGCGTTGGCCTTAATGTTTGGGTCACCCCCAGCTTTGGCTTTACAGCACAATCGCAATACAAACACGCTTTCGAAATCTATGGTTTAAAGCACTTTCAGCATTCGGCCGGCATAACGTATCGTTTTGGAGATAAAGACACCGATAACGACGGTATAAATGATGATAAAGATAAATGTCCTGACTTGTTTGGGAGAATTGAAACCGATGGCTGCCCAGATAGAGATGGTGATGGTGTTATAGACTCTCAAGATTTATGCCCAGACGATTTTGGCCCTCCGCATTTAAGTGGTTGCCCAGATAGAGATGGCGATGGCACACCAGACAAA
Organism: Bizionia sp.; assembly: GCA_018067115.1. Lineage (GTDB taxonomy): Bacteria > Bacteroidota > Bacteroidia > Flavobacteriales > Flavobacteriaceae > Bizionia. The sequence goes on from JAGPVI010000168.1 coordinate 2,662, forward strand.
TACGATTTATGCCCGGATGAACCTGGGGCGATCGATGATGATGGATGCCCAAGACGCGATACAGATAATGACGGCGTAGACGATAGGTTTGATAAGTGTCCGGAAGTTCCAGGGCCTATAGAAAATGGAGGTTGCCCAGATCCAGAACAGGAGGCGCGTGCACAAGCAGCATTAAGATTGCAACAACAACAATCTCGAGATAACGATATCAAGCAAGCGGTTATTACCGAGTTAAACAAATACGCCAAGCTAATTACTTTTAATAACGGAAAAGCGACGCTAACTACAGATTCTACGGTTGCGTTAGATGAAGTGGCTGAAATAATGACCATTCAAAAATTCATGAAATTTCATATTGCAGGGCATACCGACAACACCGGTAATAAAGCAAATAACTTAACATTATCTATGAAACGTGCTGAAGCTGTAAGAGACTACCTCCTATTTAAAGGTGTTGAAGCCAATAGAATAACATCTCAAGGGTATGGCCAAGAGAATCCTATTGCCGATAATACTACAGCAGAGGGCCGTTTACAAAACAGACGTGTAGAACTTTTTGTTGTCAATTAACTGTTCAGGAGTAAATAGTAACAGTTCGGAGTTAATTAATGGGAAAACTATCTGTTGTTTATAATCTTTGGTAGACTATTAATTTAATATCAAACATTATGAAATCTATTGTACTATTTATTATCTGCCTAAGTTTAACACTAAGCAGCTGGGCACAAAACGATGACACGCAAACCATCTCTATTACCATTAACAACATTAAAAACGATACTGGTAAAATTCTTTTAGGTTTGCATACAGAAAACACTTTTATGAAAACAGAAGCCTTGCAAAAAAGAGCTACTGTAATTAAAGATGGAAAGATTGAAGTCACTTTCACTAATGTAGCCCCTGGAGACTATGCTGTACTTGCTTTACACGACGAAAATAATAACGATAAAATGGATTTCACAGCTAATGGAATGCCAAAGGAAGATTATGGACTGTCTAACAATGCAATGAGTTTTGGGCCACCACAGTTTAGCGAAGCAAAATTTAAAGTAGAAAATGAAGATATAACACTCAATATATTATTTTAACCACTAGTCCGCTATAAAAAACACGAGATT
>JAGPVI010000169.1 GCA_018067115.1 Bizionia sp.
TGCTTTAGAGGCTGAATATGGAGAGTTTGGGTCGTAAGACGTTGTCTCTGTAAACAAACCTGTTTCTCCTAAAGAACCATACACCTCATCAGTACTCACGTGATAAAAACGTTTGCCATCCCAGTTATTTTTCCATAATTCTTTAAAAGCATTCAACAAAATCATAGTTCCTAAAATATTGGTCTTTGCAAATGCTAAAGGATCTGTAATCGAACGATCTACATGAGATTCTGCTGCTAAATGTACTACCCCATCAAATTGATGCTCTGAAAAGATTCCATTAATAAAAGTTTCATCTGTTATATCTCCGTGTAGGAAGGTATAGTTTGAGGCCTTTTCAACATCCCTTAGATTTTCTAAATTACCAGCATAGGTAAGGGTATCTAAATTATAAATATGGTAATTTGGATATTGGTTCACAAAGCGTCTTACAACGTGTGATCCGATAAACCCTGCTCCACCAGTTATTAGGATGTTTTTGATTTTCATAGTTAATTGGTTTTTGCCATAGGAAGTTTTCTATAGGCTTTTGTTATTCCTTTGATTTTATTTTAATTCTTATTTTTTAGTTTCTTATTCCAATTAAGAAGTCTATTTTTAAAAAGGGAATCTTAATTATGCTTGTCGCCCAATGCTTAAGGCCTACTGCAAATAGCTTACCGTCTTAACCCTTTCCAACAATCCTTCCGTAGAAGCATCAAATTTCTCGTCAACTTTTCGTTTCTGTATCGCCTTTAATTTACTTGTAGAAAGTTCTTTTCCTAATTCCACTCCCCATTGGTCAAAGCTGAAGATGTTCCATATGACACCTTGTACAAAAACTTTGTGTTCATAGAAAGCAAGCAATGACCCTAAATTATAAGGGTTTAATTCTTTTATAAGTATTGTATTACTGGGTTTATTGCCTTCAAAAACTTTGAAACTGTTGATTTGTTGATTTGTTTTTTCGTGAATTTCTTCCACTTCTTCTAATGTTCTACCTTTCATGAGCGCTTCCGGTTGTGCAAGGGCATTGCTTAATAATTTTTCTTGATGGTCAGCTTGCTTGTTTTTTGAATTGACAGGAACTATAAAATCACAAGGAATAAATAGCATTCCTTGGTGCAGTAACTGATGGAAAGAATGTTGACCATTGGTTCCCGCTCCTCCCCAAACGACTACACCTGTTGTATAGTCAATAGGGTTACCATTTCTATCCTTGTTTTTTCCATTACTTTCCATAGCCGCTTGTTGTAAATAAGCAACGAACTTTGACATATTGTGTGCGTAGGGCAGGACCACCTCGCTTTGCGCATTAAAAAAATTAATGTACCAAATACTCAAAAGTCCCATGAGGATAGGAATATTTTTATCAAAGGCTTCATTTTTAAAATGTTGGTCGGCTCCATTCGCTCCTTTGAGGAGTTGTTCATAATTTTCGCACCCAACAGTTAAAGCAATAGACATTCCTATAGAACCCCAGAGACTAAAACGGCCACATACCCAATCCCAAATTTCAAAAAGATTTTCATTGGGGATACCAAATTCATTGGCTGCAATTTTGTTCCCAGTTACGGCTATAAAATGTTTGTGCATAAAAGTATCATCTTTGCATTCTTCAAGAAATAAGGCTTTAATGCTTTCTGCATTGGTACTGGTTTCTAGGGTCGTAAAAGTCTTAGAAGAAATGATAAATAAAGTCTCCTCAAAATTGATTTGCTCTAATACCTCGAGTAAGTTTGCACTGTCCACATTGCTGATGAAGAATGGTGTAATTCCTTTCTCCCAATATGGTTTAAGCGCTTCAGTCACCATGGCAACACCTAGGTCACTTCCTCCAACACCAATATTAACAACGTTTTTAATTTTCTTTCCAGAATATCCAGTCCAGGTCCCACTGTAAATTTGCTCACAAAGTTCTTTTACTCTTTTTCTTTCATTCAGCACCAAAGGTGTGATGTTCTCATTATCTACAATAATTTCCTCATCCGAAAAGGTTCGTAAAGCCGTATGTAAAACTGCTCTATCTTCCGTTTCGTTAATCTTTTCGCCCTCAAACAAAGCCCTAATCGCCTTGTCTAACTGACACTCTTTCGCCAATTCAACCAATAAAGCTATCGTTTCCTCTGTTATTCTGTTTTTCGAATAATCAAAAAGGAGATCTTCAAAATCAATAGAAAATTTCTCAAACCGTTTTGGATCTTGCTCAAACAAGTCGTTCATATGAACAGAACTGTTCGTCAGAAAATGCGCTTTAAGCTTTTTCCAAGATTGGGTTATTATGGGGGATGTTTTTGGGAACATGTTTTTTTTGGATTTCTGTTTTAATACTGAGCTTTATTATTTCAAACAAAAAAATCTTTATTACTAATGTAGCTATTGCTTAATGCCTAAAGCACAAAGAAGTTTTCAACCTCAAATTTTCAAAAACACAAATTTACTGTTCCAAATTCTCCCAATACCATTCCACTGCTTTTTCAATGCCGTTATCTATGGTATGTGTAGGTTTATAGTTTAATAAACGTTTTGCTTTATCTACAGAGGCCAACGAATGTGGTATATCTCCTTTTCGGTTGGGGCCGTGAACGATATTAACCTCTGCTATTTTAGCATCGTATTTAGACAGGTGTTTTTTAAGCAAATCGGTTAACTGTTCTATAGTTATACAATCACCAACCGCTGTATTATACACTTGGTTTAGTGCCTCTCTATTTTCTGTGGTAATGGCTCGTAAGTTCATTTGTACCACATTATCGATATAGGTGAAATCACGAGAATAGGTGCCATCTCCGTTTATCACAGGACTTTCGTAATTCATGAATTGCTTTACGAATAGAGGAATCACCGCTGCGTAAGCGCCGTTAGGGTCTTGACGTCTTCCAAAGACATTAAAATAACGTAAACCAATCGTGTTTAAACCGTAAGTCGTAAAAAAGTTATCCGCGTATAACTCATTTACATATTTTGTAATCGCGTATGGTGATAAAGGCTTACCTATAGTGTCTTCCACTTTTGGTAAGGCTTCATGGTCTCCATAAGTTGACGAACTTGCAGCGTACACAAAACGTGTCACCTCAGCATCACGAGCTGCGACTAACATATTTAAGAATCCTCCAACATTCACATCATTAGAGGTAATGGGATCTGCAATAGAACGCGGTACAGAACCTAATGCTGCTTGGTGTAAGATAAAATCTTGATTAGCACAAGCTTTATGGCAAGTGTCTAAATCACGGATATCGCCTTCTATTAAGGTAAAATTACCGTTATTTAGAAAAGGCTCTATATTGTGTCTATGACCTGTAGCAAAATTATCGAGACAGGTTACGTTTACGTTTAGTTTTAATAAGGTTTCGCAAAGGTTGGAGCCAATAAATCCGGCTCCACCTGTAACTAGCACGTTCTTATTTTCTAAAACTTTAAACTCCTCTAGATCCATAATTCAGTTATAATCTGCCATCGGCGTCCTTTAACACGCCTTTTATATCATAAACAACCGAATTCGATGCTTTCAGTCTACTTATATCAATTTCTACAAACTCCTCATGGGCTACGGCCAAGACTACGGCTTCAAAGCGGTCTTTTGGCAGCGATCGTGTCGTTTGTAAATTATACTCGTGTTGCACTTGCGTTGGTGACGCTAACGGATCGTAGATAGTAACGCTAATACCGTAAGACTCTAGCTCACGCACTACATCCACAACTTTCGTGTTACGCACATCGGGACAGTTTTCTTTAAAGGTAATCCCAAGCATTAATACGTTAGCACTTTTTACTTTCACATCGTTCGCTAACATTAATTTCACGATTTCTGATGCGACATACCCCCCCATAGAATCGTTAATTCTGCGTCCTGCTAATATAATTTCTGGGTGGTACCCTACTTCTTGTGCTTTTTGTGCCAAGTAATACGGATCGACACCTATACAATGCCCACCTACTAATCCGGGTTTAAAAGGCAAGAAGTTCCATTTGGTCGCTGCTGCTTCCAAAACATCGCTTGTATTAATATTCAAGCGGTTAAAAATTTTAGCGAGTTCGTTAACAAAGGCAATATTAATATCGCGCTGTGCATTCTCGATCACTTTTGCAGCTTCTGCTACTTTTATATTGGGTGCTAAATGCGTTCCCGCAGTAATAACACTCTTATAAAGAGCATCTATTTGTTGGCCGGCTTCTGGTGTTGACCCCGAAGTGACTTTTAATATCTTTTCTACGGTGTGTTGCTTATCTCCCGGGTTAATACGCTCTGGCGAATACCCTGCAAAAAAGTCCGTATTAAAGGTTAATCCGCTATACTGTTCTAAAACAGGAATACATTCCTCTTCGGTAGCTCCAGGGTATACCGTCGATTCGTAAATAACAATATCACCTTTCTTTAAGACTTTTCCTACCGTTTCGCTCGCCTTAAATAGCGGCGTTAAATCTGGTCTGTTATTTTTATCTACTGGCGTAGGTACTGTAATAATATAATGGGTACAGTTAGTAATATCCTCGATGTTCGTAGAGCAATATAACCCCGAACTCCCTTCTTGCATAAGTGCATCTGGATGATTTACGGAAACCGCTTGCAAATCGACATCTTCAACCTCTAGTGTACTATCTGTTCCCGCTTGTAATTCTTTAACTCGCTTTTTATCACTATCAAAACCAATAACAGAATATTTGGTTGCAAATAATCGCGCTAGTGGTAAGCCCACATATCCCAAACCTATTATGGCTATTTTCATAGTCTTTGTATAATCGTTTTAATTTTTACTTTTTAAGTAATCGTAATCTGCTAGTCTCTACAACGTAGGTAACATAAACCTAAATTTGCCTGCTTTACGTTGTACGGCAAAAGGCAATAGTAATAATCCTAACGCTACTGGAAGCATCACACAAAAGGCTATATTTACAGGTAAATCGTTAAGAGCAAATGCCATAACGGTAATAATTATGGTATATAATGAGATTAGTATAGTCGCTAATATATGCGAAAACCCAAGGTCTATTAAACGGTGGTGAATATGGCATCTATCGGCAGAGAAAGGACTGCGCTTATTAATGATTCTTATTAAAAACACACGTAAAGTATCTATTAACGGGTACGATAATAACGCCAAAACAAATACTGGTGCGTTTTTAAACACCAAAAGATCTGGCTTGAAAGAGCTAAGCCCCAAATACAAGACCACTTGAAAAGCAAGGACAAAGCCCACAACCATAGAGCCTGTATCGCCTAAAAATATTTTACGTTTATGCGAGAAATTATAGATTAAAAACCCTACCAATGCACCAACTAACGCTAAGGACATAAGGCTGTAAAAAAAGTAGCCGCTATAAAAGAATACGAGACCCATAAACCCCGAAATAAGAGTCCCCAAAGCACCTGCCAATCCGTCTATACCATCAATTAAATT
>JAGPVI010000170.1 GCA_018067115.1 Bizionia sp.
TGTAGCAACTGCCATTCTATAAAACGCTGAAATTACTCCAGGCGTCAATTTTAATTTAACCAAAATTGGAAAAATTGAAATACAAAAAATTCCTATTATTAATGCGATTCTTGCTTTTTTCATATTCATAAAAAATTAGCCGGCTAAAATACCCCATTTTATTCTTCTAAACTACAATTAATTAGTTTCAAAATGTTATTCTTATCATAAAAACACAACCAAAACAAATTCTATTTATAACACAATTAAATTATCTTTGCAGCTTAAAGTTGACCTATGAGAATTGATATAATTACAGTATTACCAGAATTATTACACAGTCCTTTTAATGCTTCTATATTAAAACGCGCTATAGATGCGGGTTTAGTAGAAGTTCATTTCCATAATCTTCGTGATTACACCTCTGACAACTATAAGTCTATAGACGACACGCAGTTTGGCGGCGGCGCAGGAATGGTAATGATGATTGAGCCTATAGATAAATGTATTACAGCTTTAAAAGAACAACGCGATTACAACGAGGTAATATATATGACACCCGATGGTGTAACTTTAAACCAAGGGATGGCTAACCACTTATCATTAAAAGAAAATATCATTATTTTATGTGGTCATTATAAAGGAGTCGATCAACGTGTGCGCGACCAGTTTATAACACGCGAAATATCTATTGGCGATTATGTGCTGTCTGGTGGTGAATTAGGAGCAGCCGTGCTTTGCGATGCTATTATTAGATTAATTCCAGGGGTATTAGGTAATGAGACTTCTGCCCTAACCGATTCGTTTCAGGATAATTTATTGGCCCCTCCTATTTATACAAGACCAAGAGAATACAAAGGTTGGAAAGTTCCAGAATTACTTTTTAGCGGCAATTTTCCGAAGATTGAAAAATGGAGAGAAGAGCAAGCATACCAGCGCACTAAAGACAGAAGACCCGATTTATTAGACGATTAATTATATAGTATATAAAGATGACACTAAGACCGCAAATTGAAACTATTGAGACAAAATACTTGGTGGGTCTTTCTTACGAGATGTCTTTAATAGAAAATAAAACAGACGTATTATTCTCTTCTTTTATGCCAATAAGAAAACAGGTTGCTAAAGAAATAAATGCACCTATTTATGAGGTGTTACTTTACAACAATGCCTATTTCTCTAATTTCAACCCTAAAAACACATTTACCAAATGGGCTACTATTGCAGTGTCTCATTGTTATAATAAGCCAGAATCTTTTATCCCTTTAGAAATACCTGGCGGATTGTATGCTGTTTTCACTTTTAACGGATTGATAGAACTGTTTTATGACTATATGGAACAAATATTTACAGTATGGCTACCGGACTCTATTTATAATTTAGACCAGCGGCCTCATTTTAATATAATAAACGAAGCGTTTAAAAAAAATGATGCACATACCGAAGAAATAATTTACATCCCTATACAGTTAAAAGCCCATACGGTTTAAAAGAACTAGCCTGCTATAATTATGAGGGGTTGTGTTAAGGATTGAGCGGCGTGTTTGAGCTCTCCCAATGAATATTGGGTAGCGAGTAGTGAAAGCCCGACCTATTGCTCTCTTTTTAAGAGCACTAGGTAACACCATAAAATTGAAGAAATATATTGTTAATTACTAATTAATGATTATTTTTGCAGCCAATTCGGGTTAACCTCTGGCGAGATACGTGAATGTTAGTTTGAATTTATAATTATTAAAAAGAAATAAAGATGGAATCTTTAGTAAAATTTGTACAAGACGAGTTTGTAACGAAAAAGGACTTTCCTGAGTTCGGAGCTGGTGACACGATCACAGTTTATTACGAAATTAGAGAGGGTGAAAAAGTACGTACGCAGTTCTTTAGAGGTGTAGTATTACAAAGAAGAGGCGCTGGTGCTTCTGAAACATTTACAATTAGAAAAATGTCTGGAACTATTGGTGTAGAGCGTATCTTCCCAGTAAACTTACCTGCATTACAGAAAGTTGAAGTGAACAAAAAAGGTAAAGTTCGTAGAGCTAGAATCTTTTACTTTAGAGGTCTTACTGGTAAGAAAGCTAGAATTAAAGAAGCAAGAAGAAAATAATTTTTGCACCTATATAGTATTAAAGCCCTGTTTTATTTTAAAACAGGGCTTTTGCTTTTATAAACAATTGTTAATAAATCAAGTTCATAACACGTTGATAACTAAAATGTTAAAACTCTTGGAATCACGGATAGTAAGCTGTATCTTAGTGTAAGAATTTAGGACCACCCCGACGTTATTTGGGTAATGATTTAAAAAATCTATGTGTAATTAAATTCGAAGTTTACGTTCTTTAACACCTTAATTTTTAAAAAAGATATTTAGGATTAAAAATACAGTATTTTATATATAAAAATGTATTGATTTAGTTTAGTTATAATAACACATTTTTATATTGAAATAAAACCATTCTACTTTCTAAATCTTTAAAAAAATTAAGTTTAAATTGTTTTTTTAGTTTCGAAGTATTTTACATTTTATATTTTAACTTAGAAACTACAGTGTTTTAATGGTGTCTATTTTATAATAGATCCGCATATTAAAACCAGTGCTAACCTTAGGAAATAGATCGAAA
>JAGPVI010000173.1 GCA_018067115.1 Bizionia sp.
GGTTAAATTATCTACTTTGGCTTCAAAATATAAGCCTGTTGCAGAACGCGTAACAAGTAGTTTAATAGATTTAGACGATGTTTTTGGAGAGGTTGAGGAGTTTCAGGAGCAATTGGATGCTAATCCAAACCGTTTGGAAGAGGTAAATAACAAATTAACCGTTTTAAATAATTTATTTCAGAAGCATTTTGTAAAAGACATTTCAGAATTAATAGTGATTAGAGAGTCTTTAGATTTAAAGGTTGCCGATACCGAGAATGTAGAAGCTAATATTGCTAAAAAAGAAGAAGAAATTTCAGCTGTTCAATTATCGCTGGATAAAGCAGCACAGCAAGTGCATAAAAAACGATTGGCTGTATTACCAAAACTAAAAAAAGAACTCGAAACTATTTTAACGAGTTTAGGTATGCCAAATGCACTGTTTAATATTGATTTAAAATATGGCGAAACGTACTTTAATAATGGAAGAGAGGAGTTGTCATTCTTGTTTTCTGCAAATAAAGGCGGACAGTTTAATATCTTAAAAAAAGCGGCTTCGGGTGGAGAGTTATCGCGTATTATGTTAGCGATTAAATCTATATTAACGCAATACGTAAAACTACCAACAATTATGTTCGATGAGATTGATACCGGTGTTTCTGGTGAGATTTCTAATAAAATGGCCGATATTATGGCACAAATGAGTGCTACAATGCAAGTTTTTAGTATTACGCATTTACCACAAATTGCAGCCAAAGGACAGACGCATTTTAAGGTTTATAAGCAAGATGTAAATGAGGTTACAACAACCAATTTAGTGAAATTAAATGAAGAGGATAGAGTAATTGAAATTGCACAAATGTTAGGCGGTACAGAGGTTTCTACTTCTGCCTTAGCACATGCCAAACAATTGCTTAATTAAAGAAAGTATATAATAAGAGTTTTAATAATATAAAGAATAAATAAGATGTCTTACAACTTACTAAAAGGAAAAAGAGGAATCATTTTTGGTGCATTAGATGAGAATTCTATTGCTTGGAAAACTGCAGAGCGTGTACACGAAGAAGGTGGTGTATTTGTATTGTCGAATGCTCCAATCGCGATGCGTATGGGGACAATAGATCAGTTGGCTGCAAAAACAGGATCTCATATTATACCTGCCGATGCAACATCGGAAGAAGATTTACAAAACTTAGTAGAGAAGTCTATGGAATTACTCGGTGGTAAAATTGATTTTGTATTGCACTCTATTGGGATGTCTGTTAATGTAAGAAAAGGAAAGGCTTACACAGATCAAAAATACGACTGGACGCAAAAAGGAACGGATGTTTCTGCAATGTCATTTCATAAGGTAATGCAAACCTTGTATAAAAACGATGCTATGAACGAGTGGGGGAGCATTGTTGCTTTAACATATATGGCAGCACAACGCGTATTTCCAGATTATAATGATATGGCAGATAATAAAGCCTATTTAGAAAGTGTAGCACGTAGTTTCGGTTACTTTTTTGGACGTGATCATAAAGTGCGTGTCAACACCATTTCGCAATCTCCAACAGCGACAACTGCTGGTCAAGGCGTAAAAGGGTTTGATGGTTTTATTAGCTACGCCGATAAAATGTCACCTTTAGGTAACGCATCGGCTCTGGATTGCGCAAATTACACCGTAAGTTTATTTAGTGATTTAACGCGAAAGGTGACACTTCAAAATTTATTCCACGATGGTGGGTTTAGTAATATGGGAGTAAGTGATGCCGTAATGGAAGCTTTCGAGAAAGGTCAGTAAGAGTTTTAGGTTATATCAAAAAAAAGTCCTCATATACATTAGTATTTGAGGACTTTTTTTTATGCCTTAAATTAAATTACGGAAGTGGTAATATTTATTTATTTTTTTTTATATGAAGCTCTCTTTTTTAACTGTTTTTATACTTTTATGTCTATTAGTTTATGGTATAATTTGATTTTTGTTAAAAAATGGTTAAATTGGTAATCTAATGTGTATAATTAATTAATTACCAAAAATTATGAAAAAAATTACTTTATTATTTTTTGCTCTGGCCCTTTCCATAGGTGCCTATGCTCAATGTGATTTTGATGGAAATCAATATCCCTCCAACGCCATTTCAGCAATCAACGATGGTGGAACTTACACTATAAATGGTTGTAATTATTTCGGTGAGTATTCTGTGCTTTCAGATTTAAATGTGGGCCAAACTTATAGTTTTACTGCCGATTCTGGTTATATATCTATTATTGATGATACCGATGGCGTAACTGCAATTATTGACGGAGCATCTCCGTTAACTTGGACTGCAACCGTTGGTTCAATTGAATTACACTGGGCTGCAAATGCAAGTTGTGGTACAGATTCTAATTGCCATACAACGACGTATCAAAATGCGACACCACCTGGAGATTTATGTGTTGATCCAACAAGTTTGGTAGTGTCTATGATTACTGATGTTAGTGCTGATATTTCTTGGAACCCTGGCGGAACAAGTGAGGTGGATTACAATGTTGAGGTCTATTTAACAGGAGAAAGTGCTGCGGGAGCTAATACGCCAATTTTTGCTAATGCAAACGTTGCAGCAACAACGGTTATGGCTACAGGCTTGTCAGAATCTGTTACTTATGATGTGTACATTACTGCAGCATGTGGTGGTGCAACAACAAATAGTAATCTAGTAGGCCCTGTTACTTTTACAACTACAGCCTCATGTGCTGAGGTTAGTAACATAGCTGTTAGTAATATTTTTAACAATGGATTAGATATTTCATGGACTTTAGGTACAGGAAATGACTCTGCACTTGTTGAGGTTTACAATGTAGGAGAAAGTGCTGCAGGAGGGGATATAGCAGTATATTCTAATGCTACAGCAACTGGAGGTATGGATACAGCTTCAGGTTTATTAAGTAATACAGCATATGATGTATATGTGTCAGGTCAGTGTGGTACAACAGCTACTGCAGCTCAAGGGCCAGTTTCATTTACTACCGCATGTGATGCACTTGCTGCGCCATATACTGAGGATTTTGAAACTTTTACAGTGTCCACTTCCGCTTTTGCTTTAGAAAACTGCTGGTCAGGTTCTGGAGGGGCGTTCTTTTGGGAATTAGCAGCAGAAACAGATACAAGTTCAGGATTAACAGGTCCTGCACCTTCAGTAACTACAGGTAATTATTTATTTACTGAAGCGACATCAGGTTCAGTAGGAGATATTACAGAGATCACGTCACCATTAGTTGATTTAACAGCGTTGACTGTTCCAGCATTATCTTTTTCTTATCATATGTATGGTACAGATATGGGGACATTAGAAGTGTTAGTTAATGGAAATATAGAGTATACACTTACAGGAGAGCAACAAGCCGCAGAAACGGATCCGTTTGTAACAGCATTTGTTGATTTATCAACTTACGCTGGTCAAACAGTACAAGTAGTATTTAGAGGAATAAGAGGAAGTGAATATACAAGTGATATGGCAATAGATAACGTTTCTTTTGCAGAAGCACCGTCTTGTTTCTTACCTGCTTCAGTTTCAAATTCAGCTTTAACTGATGTGTCATCTACCTTTACATGGGTAGCTGGTGGTTCTGAAACAACTTGGGAGTTTGCAAATTTACCATCTCCTTCTACCGAACCAACTTCTGGAACGTCTACGACGTCTACCACAGCGACTTTTTCAACATTAACACCGTCTACCACTTACGATTTTTATGTAAGATCAGATTGTGGCGGAGGGACTTTTAGTGCTTGGGTTTTAATTTCATATACTACGCCAGCAACACCACCTGCAAACGACGAATGTGTTGATGCCATTGATTTAACGGTTAATGCAGACCTAGCTTGTACTGTTGTTACTTCTGGTACTACTGTTGCTGCTACAGCTTCACCACAACCAGATGATGCAACAGGAACTCCTGATAATGATGTGTGGTTTACATTTACTGCTACCAATAATTCTCATCAAATATCACTTACTAATGTCATTGCAGTTGTGGGGACATCTACAGATATGGGGATGAGTGTTTTTGATGACGCAGCAGGATGTAACATGACTGCAACTAATGAGGTTGGAGAAAGTGATCCTAATACTTTAATGCTAACAGGTTTAACTGTAGGTAACTCTTATTATGTAAGAGTATATGGTTGGAGTAGTGTAAACTCAGCACAAACTACTTTTGATATTTGTGTAGGGACACCGCTACCACCACCAGCAAATGATGAGTGTAGTGGGGCATTACCAATAACAGCGTCTACAGATAGTACTTGTGATAATGCAGTTTCTGGAACAACTCAAAGCGCAACAGCTAGTGCGTCTGGTTGTACAGGAGGTAAAGATGTTTGGTATAGTTTTACAGCACCAACCGATGGTGATTATATTATTAATGTAGTTGAAACATTTGAATCTGGTTTTGCTTCAACATATACCTCAGCTTATGAAGGTGCTTGTGGAGCACTTACCCAAATTGGTAATAGCACGAGTTGCTCTAACACTGGAGCTTTAACCATTTCAACAGTTTCAGGTAATGTGTATTATATTAGTGTAAGAAGTTCTTCAGCTACTAATTATGTGGATTTTGACTTATGTATTTATCCTGCGCCTCCGGTACCAGCTAATGATGCTTGTGTTGATGCGTTTGTAATAACAGACTTCAATAACGGTGATTCTCAAGATGCAACAAGTGCAACTAATAATGATGGCTTTATTGCTGTAACAGGTTGTGGTTCTGCTAATGATGGTGTTTGGTATACTTTCCAAGTTACGGATGCTGGTACAATTAATATTGATGTTACAAATGTTGTAGGATGGGATGCAGAGATAACTGTTTTAAGCGGTGATTGTTCGGCGTTTACATGTGTTGATAATGCGGACAGTGGCGGAAATGGAGGATCAGAAGGTGTTTCATTCACAGCGACTGCAAATACGCAGTATTGGGTAAATGTTGGTTACTATAGTGGGTTTACCGATAGTTCAGAAGGACCGTTTACAATTGATATAAGTACAACGGATACCGCTACTTTAGGCGTACCTTTAAGTATTGAAGAATTTGATAATTCGTCATTATTCTCTTACTATCCAAATCCAGTAAAGAATACGCTATCTCTTAAAGGAGTTAAGCATATTCAAGATGTAACCGTGTTAAATATGCTTGGACAAGACGTTTTACGTGTTGCACCAAATGCTATAACTAGCGAAATAGATATGTCTAATTTACAATCTGGGACTTATTTTGTGAAAGTAACAATTGAAAATGCTATTAAAACAATAAAGGTTATTAAGGAATAATATTCTTTATTTATAGTGAATTAAAAACCCGTTACAGCTGTAACGGGTTTTTTTATATACCATACTTTTATCAAAGAATAGTGTTTAAAGTTAAATGATTCTTGCTTATTGTTAAAATTTGGTTAATTTAGTGAGCTAATGTGTATAAATAACTAATTACTAATTACCAAAAAAATTATGAAAAAAATTACTTTTTCGTTACTATTGCTTATCTGTTGTATATGGCAATCTAACGCTCAAATCTTCATTGAAGAAAATCTAGACTCAGGATTTCCTGTAGGTTGGACACAAAATAGTTACTTTACGAGTACAACTGCAACATACTTATGTGAAGGCACAGGAAATCTTGCCGACAATATGTATAGCTCATCTGCCAATGATGGAAGTTTAACGTCTCCAAATTATCCAGGAATTTCGAATGGAACAGATACCACTGTAGAGTTTCAATGGCTAGCTAGACCTTATAGCTCGAATGCTGTAGATTATAGTGTTTATGTGGAATATTCTACAGACGATGCTGCTACTTGGAATCTATTATCTTCTTTTGCTGTAACAGAAACAACGCCTTGTACAACCTATTTAGAGGTAATACCTGCAATAGATTTGCCAACGGGTTCAGATTTTAAATTTAGAATTCGCAATGAATGGCAAAGTGGTGATAGCTACTTCTATTTAGATGATATCGCTATTTCTCAAGTAATAGCTTGTCCTCAACCGTCTGATTTGTTGGCTTCTAATGAATCGACTACAACTGCCGACCTACAGTGGGTTGAGAATGGAAGTGCTTCAATATGGAATGTGAAATTTGACACTATAGGATTTGATCCAATTACGGAAGGAACTGACGTTGCTGGAGTATCAAACCCTTATACATTAACTGGATTAATGCCTAGTTCTACGTACGACTTTTATGTTCAAGCAGATTGTGGATCTGGAGAACTTAGTGCTTGGGTAGGACCGTTTAGCTTTACTACATTGTGTGATGCCGTTACTACTTTTCCTATGTTAGAATCTTTCGAGGGGATCACTACAGGGCAACCAAATTGTTGGGAAGTTCAAGGTACAACAACCAATGCAAGTTACGATTGGACGAGCTACGAATTCGGTTATTCTGGTCGAGGAATGAGATTTGATTCTTATGTTAACTCAAGTGGAAACACCTCAGAGTTAATTTCACCTACTTATGATTTAGCGGTATTGCCTACAGCAGAATTTAGCTTTTGGTATAAAAATCCTACAGGTGGAAATTTTGACGTTTTAATCTCTACTGATAATGGAGCAACATATACTGCTTTAGAAACTGGACTTACAGGTCAAGTAGATTGGATTAAAAAAACCTATGATATTACATCAAGTATAGCATCGACTGTAAAAATTAAGTTTTTCGGAACTAGTAATTATGGAAGTGGTGATGCTAGAATTTATTTAGATGAAGTTCAAATTAGAGAAGTACCAAGTTGTGTTGAACCGGCGAATGTAAGTGGTGCTAACATAGGTATTGATGCAGCCGATTTATCATGGTCAGCTGGTGCCTCTGAAACGGAATGGGAATATGCGTTACAATTAGCGACCGACCCAGCGCCTACAACAGGTACATCAACAACAGTTACAGCATATGCTGCTTCAGGTTTATCTGAAAATACTGATTATGTTTTTTATGTAAGATCAGTTTGTGGTACAGAATATAGTGTTTTTGTAGCATACGCTTTTACAACAGCTATTTCAGGCGCTGTTTGTGAGGCTGCAATTGAAGTAACTGCTTTACCTTATACTACAACTGATAATACAGCAAACTATGGCGATAATTATTCTGGTTCTCCTGGGGCTTCGGGTTGTGGTACGACTGCTAATTATTTAAATGGTGATGATGTTGTTTATGCTTATACAGCTGCCGCGGATGGAACTATTAATATTGCATTATCTGCAATAGGATCTACATACTCTGGAATGTTTGTGTATACAGACTGTGCAGATATAGGTACAGCTTGTGCGGCCGGTTTTGGTAATGGCGGGAGTGCAGCAGATTATGATTTTGATGTAGCTGTTACAGCAGGTACAACATATTATGTTGTTATTTCTACTTGGGCAACGCCACAAAGTACTACTTATACTCTTGATATTACAGAGGTTTTATGTGCAGATCCAACAGCACTAGGAGTTACAAACGTAACTGATGTTAGTGTAGATTTATCATGGACAAACGGTACAGAATCATCTTGGAATATAGAATATGGTTCTGCTGGTTTTGCACAAGGTACAGCTGGTACAGTGCTTCCTGGAGTAACTACAAATCCATATGCATTAACAGGATTAACGGCTAGCACGTCGTATGATTTTTATGTTCAAGCTATTTGTGATTCTGGAGATTTAAGTGCTTGGGTTGGACCTTTTAATTTTTCTACGGCATGTGACCCAACACCTAGTGATGTTCCATTCTTAGAAGATTTTGAAGCTACAAATTGTGGTTCAGTTATTAATGAGGGAACAGGAAACCAATGGATGCCTTCAACGGTAATGGGAGCTGGTTTTACAACTGCCCATATGCGTTATTCTTACGACTTTGCTAACCCTGCAGATTCTTGGTACTTCACTCAAGCTATTAACTTAGTTGCAGGTCAGGAATATTATATTTCTTACGATTTTGGAAATTCTGGTACTTACGATGAGAAAATGAAGGTAGCTTATGGTACTGCTAATACTTCGGCAGCGATGACTACTGTTTTAGCGGATTACCCAACGGTTACAGGCGGTGCATTACAAAGTGATACAGTAACATTTACGGCGGCAACCACTGGAGTTTACTACTTTGGTTTCCATGCGTATTCTGATGCTAATATGAATCAGTTACGTTTAGATAATGTTATCGTAGATCAAACGTTATCTACACAGTCGTTTAAGAATGATAATTTATTTACGTACTATCCAAACCCTGTAGAGAATACATTATCTCTTAAAGGGATTAAAAACATTCAAAATGTTGCAGTGGTAAATATGTTAGGACAAGAAGTTTTACGCGCGGCACCTAATGCTGTAACAACAGAAATTGATATGTCTAATTTACAGGCAGGAGCTTATTTTGTAAAAGTAACTGTTGAAAATGCGACAAAAACTATTAAAATTATTAAAGAGTAATAAGACAAATAGTTTAATACTTTAAATTAAAATCCCGCTACGTGAGTAGTGGGATTTTTTTTTTGATTATAATAACTATCCTTTTTAATACTTAGTCTTAATCTGTATTTTAATTACATTTGTGCTATGCAACTTATGTACTCTTTTATAATACCGGTTTATAATCGTCCCGATGAAATTCAAGAATTATTAAATAGTTTTTTAGAATTGAAAACCTCTTGTAATTTTGAAATTATAATAGTAGAGGACGGTTCTACTATTTCTTCCAAAGACGTCATTAATAATTATGCGTCTAAATTAAATATCACTTATTTTTTTAAAGAAAATTCAGGCCCTGGAGATTCTAGAAATTATGGTATGCAACGGGCTAGTGGTAATTATTTTATAATTTTAGATAGCGATTGTATTTTACCGTCGCACTATTTAAATGAAGTTAATAGTAGTTTAATGCACGATTACGTTGATTGCTTTGGAGGTCCAGATGCCGCACATGCATCTTTTTCTAATCTGCAAAAAGCGATTAATTTTAGTATGACTTCGTTTTTAACTACTGGAGGAATACGCGGACATAAAAAAAGTGTGGATACCTTTCAGCCTAGAAGCTTTAATATGGGCTTGTCTAAAAAAGCCTTCCAGGAAACTCAAGGTTTTGGAAGGATACATCCGGGAGAAGACCCAGATTTAACTATACGATTATGGAGTAAGGGTTTCAGAACAAAACTAATCCCTGAGGCTTATGTGTTTCATAAACGCAGAATGTCGTGGTCTAAATTTTATACTCAAGTAAATAAATTTGGCATGGTACGGCCTATCTTAAATTATTGGCATCCAGAAACAAAAAAAGTGACCTATTGGTTTCCTTTTCTTTTTAGTTTTTCTTGCATTTCCGCAGTACTACTTGCTGTATTTGGTATATTATGGCCCTTGTACTCTGTTTTAATTTACTATATTTTAGTTTTAGTTTCTGCAACAATTCAAAATAAGAGTATAATTATCGGCGTTCAGGCTTTAATAGCAATCACAATTCAGTTTTTTGGGTATGGTTATGGGTTTATAAAATCGACAGCAGCCTTAAAATTTACTAGTAAACAGCCGGAAGATGTTTTTCCTAAATTATTCTTTAAAATCAAATAATGACAACATTAAAGTCAAATATACTATCAGCAATCAAAACGAGGAAAATTAATATTTTCTTCTTGTTTTTCATTTTAGCATTTGCCATTTTAGTGTTAACCAAATTATCAAAAACTTATACCAATACCATAGCGTTTACGGTGACGCCACAGAATATTCCTGACGAGATTATAATTTTAAATGACTCTTCGCATCAACTTGAAATCACTTTAAAAGCACAGGGGTTTAAATGGTTGAAATATTATTTAAAACAACCAAATTTGTCAATCGATTTTAATAGCGATGTTGATAAAGCCGATTCTACATACGTTTGGAGTAGAGCAAAAGGATTTTCTAATATCAACGAGCAATTCAGTAAAGACATTGAGATTGAAAGTATTAATCCGGAAACCTTAACATTTTACTTCGATGAGAACGCTGTAAAATATGTGCCTGTTGTTCCAAACGTAAATATAACTTTCGCACCTGGGTATGATATTATGGAAAAGCTGTCTACAACCCCAGATTCCATAAAAGTTATAGGGCCAGAATCTTTATTAAAGGAGTTAGTGGTTTTTAAAACGCGAGCAATAGAACTAAAAGATATTAATAAACCGGTTCACCATAGCTTAAAATTAGATCTCGATTCTTTAAACACTAAAATGAGTCTCTCACAAAAAGAGGTCCTTTTAAAATTAGACGTTAAAAAGTTTACCGAAGGCACCAAGGAAATACCGGTGGAGGTAATAAATGTGCCTAAAAATATAAGCTTAAAATATTTCCCTAAAACAATCTATGTCTCTTATTATACGAGTCTAGAAAATTTTAATGCGATTAAAAAAACCGATTTTCAAATAATTTGTAATTATAAGGACTTAAAAGATAACAGTACGTTTTTAACTCCTGTACTTACCAAAACAAGTAAAAAGGCAAAAACGGTACGCTTACATCATGAAAAAGTTGAATTTATTATAACAGAATGAAAACAGTAGTTTTAACAGGTGGTATAGGAAGTGGGAAAACGACGGTTGCAAAAATGTTTGCGACTTTGGGTGTCCCTATTTATATTGCGGACGATGAAGCCAAAAAGTTAATGGTGACTTCTAAAGTCATTAAACAAAAACTTATAGCCTTATTTGGCGACGCGGCCTATAAAGACAATGTATTAAACAGACCATTTTTAGCGGAATCTATCTTTAATAATAAAGCCTTGTTAGAGCAAATGAATGCAATCGTGCATCCAGAAGTTAAAACCCATTTTATGGACTGGAAAGCGCAACAGAAAGCACCTTATGTAATTAAGGAAGCAGCTATTGTTTTTGAAAATGGGAGTTATAAAAATTACGACTTTATAATAACCGTATATGCACCAAAAGCTATAAAAATGGATCGTGTCTTGCAACGAGACACAACAACTGAAGAAAAGATCGAAGCTATTATGAAAAACCAATGGCCCGATGAAGAGAAAATAAAACTATCAAATTACGTTATCGAGAATCTAAATCTCGACAAAACTAAAAAGCAAGTGCTTGCAATTCACTCAAAGCTCCTAGAAATTAAGGAGATAAACCCGTAATAAAAATTTTGTTAATGTAAGGTTAAATG